>JBFINI010000334.1:0-4088 GCA_041611275.1 Burkholderiaceae bacterium | reverse complement strand
GTTTGCGCGCGCGGCCAGCGTGCCGAAGCTGGCGCAGCTGCTCACCCCGCTCGAAGGGGTGGCCGGCGCCTACGCAAGCTGGGTCTGGCTGACCATCCTGTCGATGCTGGCGATCATGTTCCTGCCGCGCCAGTTCCAGGTGACGGTGATCGAGAACATCGACGAAAGCCATCTGAAGAAAGCGATCTGGGTGTTTCCGCTGTACATGCTGGCGATCAACATCTTCGTGCTGCCGATTGCCTTCGGCGGGCGGCTGCATTTTCCCGGTGGCGATGTCGATGCCGATACCTTCGTGCTGACCCTGCCGATGGCCGAACGCCAGGAACTGCTGGCGCTGCTGGTGTTCATCGGTGGCCTGTCGGCCGCAACCGGCATGGTGATCGTCGAGACAATCGCGCTGTCGACGATGGCCTGCAACGACCTGCTGATGCCGGTGCTGCTGAGGTTGCGTCGGTTGCGACTGGCCGAGCGGCCCGATTTGACCGGCCTGCTGCTCGGCATTCGCCGCAGCGCGATCGTGCTCGTGCTGCTGCTGGGGTATCTGTACTTTCGCCTGGCCGGCGAAGCGTATGCGCTGGTATCGATCGGGTTGATCTCTTTCGCCGCCGTCGCGCAGTTTGCGCCGGCCATACTCGGCGGCATCTTCTGGAAAGGGGCTACACGGCGCGGCGCGCTGGCCGGTCTGCTCGCCGGCTTCACGGTGTGGCTCTATACCTTGCTGCTGCCGGCACTTGCGCGTTCACGCTGGCTGCCGCTCTCGTTTCTCGAAGTCGGCCCGTTCGGCATCGAACTGCTGAAGCCGCTGGCCCTGTTCGGCCTTTCAGGCCTGGACCAGATCACCCACGCGATGATCTGGAGCATGATGGCGAACATCGGCCTTTATGTCGCCGTTTCGCTGGCCGGAACGCAATCGGCCGTCGAGCGTCGCCAGGCCAGCGTCTTCGTCGACGTTTTCCGCCACGAGGCGGGCGGCGCGCACTTCTGGCGCGGCACTGCCTCGGCGCGCGACCTGTACCTGGTGCTGGCGCGCTTCATCGGCGCGGCGGCAGCCGAAAGCACGATCGCCGAATATGCGCGCGGGCGCGGCCTCGGCTGGCCGAACGAAGAACTGCTTGCCGACGCCGAATTCGTCCACTTCGTCGAGACGCAGCTGGCAGGTGCGATTGGCTCGGCCTCGGCGCGCATCATGATCGCCTCGGCGGTGAAAGAGGAGGCACTGACGCTCGACGAAGTCAGCGCGCTGCTCGACGAAGCTTCGCAGGTGGTCGTTTATAGCCATCGACTGGAGCAGAAGTCGCGCGAGCTGGAGGCAGCCACCGCCGAGCTGCGTGCCGCCAACGAACGGCTGAAGGAACTTGACCGGCTGAAGGACGACTTCATCTCGACCGTCACTCATGAGCTGCGCACACCGCTGACGTCGATCCGCGCCTTCTCCGAAATCCTGCTCGCCGATCCGAAGGTCGCGCTTGCCGAGCGGACCAAGTTCCTCGGCATCATCACCCGCGAGACGGAGCGGCTGACCAGGCTGATCAACCAGGTGCTCGACATGGCGAAGATTTCCTCAGGCCGCGCCGAGTGGCAGATGGTGCAGGTCGACGCACGTGAGGTGGTCGCCGACACGCTGGCCCGGATGAGCCAGGTGTTCAAGGAAAAAGGCGTTCACCTCGACGCGAAATTGCCCACGCAGGCGCCGGCCGTCTCGGCCGACGTCGACCGGTTGATCCAGGTGCTGCTGAATCTGCTGTCCAACGCGCTGAAGTTCAGCCCGGAGAAGAGCGGGCGGGTCGAAGTGGCCATGCGTACGCTGGCCAACGAGCTGCGCATCGACGTCCGCGACAATGGACCCGGCGTCAGGCGCGAAGACCAGGCGTACGTATTCGACAAGTTCTGGCAGGCGGGCGACAGCCTGGTCGCCAAGCCACCAGGCACCGGCCTCGGCTTGCACATCAGCCGCCAGATCGTTGAGCATTTCGGCGGCCGCATGTGGGTCGAAAGTGAGCCGGGCAAAGGCGCCTGTTTCTCGTTCACGTTGCCCTTGCCCGTTGCTTCACCCACCGGTCAGAACCTCTGAAAGCGACCACAACGGCGGTCGTCGATTGGATTGATGTGAGCAGGCGCGCAGAAACACGCAGGGAGCAGCCATGACCGATGCGCCGCGCAAGGTGCTGATCGTCGACGACGAACCGAACATCGTCACCGCGCTCGAGTTCCTGTTCAGGCGTAGCGGCTACGAGGTGCGGCTGGCCACCAACGGTGCCGAGGCGCTGCAGGAGGTTGATTCGTTCCAGCCCGATGTCGTGCTGATGGACGTGATGATGCCGGGCCGGAGTGGCTACGAAGTCTGCCAGCACCTGCGTGAGCAGCCCGAACTGGCGCGGATCAAGATCGTCATGCTGTCGGCCAAGGGTAGCGAGGCTGAAGTGAACAAGGGGCTGTCGCTCGGCGCCGACCTTTACGTCACCAAGCCGTTTTCGACGCAGGAGCTCGTGAACACGATCGATCGCCTGTTTGCTTCGGACGACGCCGCCAAGCGATGAGACCCCCGAAAGGTGCCTGGCTCTGGGTGCTGGCCGCCTGCATGGCCGTGCTGGCTGTGCTGGGCATCGGCGCGCTGCTGCAGTACCTCGCCGCCGACGGCACGCAGCGTCGGCAGCTGATCGCGCTCGTTCGCGACGGGGCACCGGTCGTGGTCTTTGGCACCGCGATCATGATGACCGTCGCCGGCATGGTGGCGATGTGGCTTTTTCGCCGCCACCCCCACTCGGCACGACAGTTGGCGGAGCAGTCGCGCAGTTTGCTCGCCGCCGAGCATGGCTTTCGGGTCACGACCAGCGGCGACGCGTCACTGGTTGAGGTGGCCTCAGTGATTAACCAGCTGGCCGATGCCTATCACCGCATCGAGCACGACCTCGAAGGCCGTAGCGCCGAAACACGCGCGCGGATCGAGGAGGAGCGCGACCGTTTCGCGGCGTTGATGTCCGAGCTGTCGCAGGGCGTCCTCGTCTGCAACGCCGACGGCCGCATCCTGCTCTACAACCCGCGCGCTGCGGCGCTGCTGGCCCCGACTGACACTGGTGCCGCAAAGGCTGAGTACGCACCCCTCGGCCTGGGCCGCTCGGTCCTCGGGCTGCTCGATCGCAACCAGGTGGCGCACGCACTCGACAAGATCCAGCACCAACGCGGGGAGGTCGACCGGCCGCAGGCCCGCTTCGTGGTTTCGGTGGCCAGCGGCGCTCTGCTGCGCGTGCTGGTGGCTCCGTTCCTGAATGTTGAGGGGCGCGTGGCCGGCATGGTCTTCACCCTCGATGACGTCAGCACGCTGATGGGCCGTGAGAACCAGCGCCTGCGACTGCTGCAATCGCTGGCTACCGGCGTTCGCGGCCCGGTCGCCAACCTGCGCGCGGCGGCCGAGAATCTTGTCGCCTTTGCCGACATGCCGGTCGAACAACGCGCACAGTTCGTAGACATCGTGGCGGCCGAATCACGCGTGCTGACCGAGAAACTGAACACGGCCCTGATCGAGTATGCCGACGCGCTCAAGGGCAGCCTGACGCTGGAAGACATGCGTGCGGTCGACCTCGTGGCAGCCGTTCAGCGGCGTATCGAGGACGCATTGAAGGTGCCGGTCGGAATCGAGGAGTTAGACACGGAACTGTGGGTGCGCGTTGACAGCTATGCGATCGTCCAGGCCATGGCCTTTCTGGCGGCCAAGCTGAACGACGACTATGACGTGCGCGGCTTCCGGCTGCGCGCCGGCAGCGGTGGCGGCTTTGCCGAATTCGATTTGATCTGGACCGGCGCCATCGTCGGCAGCGAGGCGCTGCCGTTATGGGAAAGCGAGCCGATGCGCATCGGCAACGAGGAAACACCGCTGTCGTTGCGCGATGTCCTTGGCCATCACGGCGGCGAAGCGTGGCTGAAAGTCGACAAGATCCGCCAGAGCACGCGCATCCGCCTGCTGCTGCCGCGCGGCGCGGCGCACGCCGCGGCTGCGCACCGGCCGGCGGCCGCCGACAGCCGGCCCGAGTTCTATGATTTCGACCTGTTCGATCGCATCGATGTCGGCGCTCTCGGCGAGCGCCGGCTCG
>JBFINI010000333.1:0-4088 GCA_041611275.1 Burkholderiaceae bacterium | reverse complement strand
GCACGGCAGGTCGAATGCACGATCAACGGTTTGGGCGAGCGCGCCGGCAACTGTTCGCTCGAAGAGGTGGTGATGGCGGTGAAGACACGGCGCGACTACTTCGGGCTCGAACTCGGCATCGACACGTTGCAGATCGTCGCTGCCTCACGCATGGTCAGCCAGACCACCGGTTTCTTGGTCCAGCCGAACAAGGCCGTCGTTGGTGCCAATGCTTTCGCCCACGCATCGGGCATCCATCAGGACGGTGTGCTGAAAGCGCGCGACACCTACGAGATCATGCGTGCCGAAGACGTCGGCTGGAGCGCCAACAAGATCGTGCTCGGCAAGTTGTCTGGCCGCAATGCGTTCAAGCAGCGTCTGCAGGAACTGGGCATTCAGCTCGAATCCGAAGCCGACAACAACGCCGCGTTTGCCAAGTTCAAGGAACTCGCCGACCGCAAGAGCGAGATCTTCGACGAGGACATCATCGCGTTGGTGGGCGACGAGAGCGTCACCCACGCACAGGAGCACTATCGCCTGCTGGCCCTGGCCCAGCGTTCCGAGACAGGCGAGCGGCCGCACGCGCGTGTCGCGTTCGCGATTGGCGCTGAGGAGTTTCACGCCGAGAGTGACGGCAACGGCCCCGTCGATGCCAGCCTCAAAGCCATCGAATCCAAGGTGCAGAGCGGGGCCGAGCTGCTGCTCTACTCGGTCAATGCGATCACCAGTGGCAGCACCGAGTCGCAGGGGGAAGTGACCGTGCGATTGCAGCAGGGCGGGCGCATCGTGAACGGCGTCGGCGCCGACCCAGACATCGTCGTCGCCTCGGCAAAGGCTTACCTTTCTGCGTTGAACAAGTTGCACAGTCAAGGTGAGCGCGTGGCCGCACAGGGTTGATCTCGGCGTGTCAAGCTTTTGCAGTGTTGCGGTAATCCATCACAAACGCGGGGAAACCCTGGTATTGACTTGAGAAAAACGACGCAAGTCGTTGTCTTGCGTCGTTTTTTCATGTCCCATACACTTTGTGCGAACCGCTTTTAGGGTTTTCCCTTGACGCCTAGCTTTTTTCAATTTGCTACACGGCCGACATGGCTGATGCCGTGGTTCGTTGCAATGGCTGCGTTACTTGTCGTGCCCCTGGCGGCCGAATCAAAGACACGCCCGAGCAAAGGCGTTGTCGTTGCCAAGAAGAAGCCCAGCTTGAAGGCGTCGCGGACGCGTGCCTCGCGTGCCGCACCTGTGCGACCTTCCGTTGGCCAGTTGCACGGTCTGCACAAAGTGGATGATGCACTTGACTTGAAGTCCAGCGTTGCGCTGGTGCTCGACCAGGACACGAACGAGGTGTTGTTCAGCAAGAACCCGCAAGCCGTGCTGCCGATTGCCTCGATCACCAAGCTGATGACCGCGCTGGTCGTCAGTGAGGCCAATCAGCCGCTGGACGAGATGCTCAGCATCAGCGCCGAAGACGTCGACACCGAGAAGGGCAGCCGCTCGCGCCTGCAGGTCGGTACGCGGCTGTCGCGAGAAGAGATGCTGCACCTTGCATTGATGGCCAGCGAAAACCGAGCGGCCAGCGCACTGGGTCGCCACTATCCAGGCGGTGCGGCCGCGTTCGTCACGGCGATGAATCTCAAGGCCCAGGCGCTCGGGATGAAGGATACGCACTTCGTCGAACCCACCGGACTGTCCAGCCGTAACCAATCGAGCGCGACTGACCTTGCCGCGCTGGTGCGCGAGGCCGACAAGCACCTGCTCATTAGGCAATTGTCCACGTCAGTGGCGCACGAAGTGGCAGTGGGTGCACGTCATGTGAGCTTTCGCAACACCAACGGGTTGGTGCGCGGTGGCGAATGGGACATTGGCCTGCAAAAGACGGGCTACATCGCCGAGGCGGGCCGCTGTCTCGTGATGCAGGCACAAGTCTCGGGTCGCAAGTTGATCATGGTTTTGCTGGACTCTGCCGGCAAGTATTCGCGCATTGGCGACGCCGAGCGCATACGCAAGTGGCTCAGCGAAACGCCAGCGGTTCCTCGCTTGCCGGCGTTGGCGGAGATGTCGAGTTCGCCGCTGACCTGAGATTCACAGGAAGGTGACCGCGTGCCGCCGGCGCGTCACGCCTTGCGGCAACCGAGCGCAATCGATATCTGACGCGCCGTGGCCTTGACACGTTCGAGCCAGGCCTCTTCGAGCCGATCGGCTGGCGCCGAAATCGACAGACCCGCCACCAGACGATCGCTGTCGTCGAAGATTCCCGCGGCCATGCAGCGAACCCCGATTTCTAATTCCTCGTCGTCGCGCGCCGTGCCGCGGGCGCGTACATCGTCGAGCTCGCGCTCCAGCGCCGGCAAGTGCGTAATGCTGTTGCGCGTGTGACCGGCGAGACCGGTTCGTGCTGCGTAGCTGCGGACCCGCTCGCGGTCGTCGCGGGCAAGGAACAGCTTGCCGACCGAGGTCAAGTGCAGCGGGGCGCGGCCGCCGACCGCGCGAACCACCTGCATGCCCGATCGTTCGCTATAGGCGCGTTCGATGTAGACAATCTCGTCGCCCTGGCGAACCGATAGGTTGACCGCCTGATGCGTAAGCTTATGCAACTCGCGCATGGGTTCGATCGCCGCATCGCGTACGTCCAATCGCGCCTTGACCAGATTCCCTAGCTCAAGCAAACGCATCCCCAGGCGATACGTTCCCGCCTGCGGTCGGTCGACAAAACGTCCGGCCACCAGGTCGTTCAGGATCCGGTGTGCGGTCGACGGGTGAAGTCCGGAACGATCGCTAATGTGCTTCAGCGACAGTGATTCCGGCTGTGCCGCCAATATGTCTAGCAGCGCAAAACTCCGCTCCAGCACCTGGATGCTCGGTGTTCCCGATTGCTTCTTTGCCATGTTGTCGAACGCTTCTTCAAGCGAATTGTCGCATTGCGAAATTAAGAACCGGATATTGACACAGCATCGAGATGTCAGCGTAGCGCATTGATCGCCGCAATGCCCGAGCGCACGGCGCCTTCGAGCGTGGCCGGATACGGACCGTCGACGTAGTCGCCCGCCGCCAGCAGGTTGGCAGCAATCGAGCCGCGTGGACGAGCAAGTGCCGGCGTACACAGGAATGTCGCGCGGCGTTCGGCCAGTATCCGTAAGAGGCGTGGCGGTTCACGCCAAGTCGTGGGGGCAAACACACTGGTCGCCTGCCGTAGGGCCGCCATTGCGGTGGCTTCCAGGCCGCGCTCGATCCAAGCACGGGCCCCGCTGACGACGAATGCAAACACCCCATCGCGGGCACCGCCGCCATCGATGGTACCCAGGTCGAACACGAACTGGGCTGGTGCGTCGGCACTGGTGGCAAGTGAAGTCATCGGCTGCGCCAGCCGCGTGCCGCGGCTCTCCAGATAGACCGTGATGATCGGCTCGTAGTCGAAAGCTGCCGCTTGACGGGCCCATTCGGGCGCGATCGGCGTCGCCAAGCGTGCCGCTTCGCTTGCGCTCGTGGCCAGCACAGCAGCGTCAAATCCTTCACCGTCGACGTTCCAGCCGCCATCGCGCGCTGTCACCGAGACGACTCGCCTAGCCTTGCGGACCTCTGCGCCGGCCACCTGAAGCCAGAGTGCCGCGGGGTCGGGCAGAAGCGCCGACAGTGGTGCGCGCGGCAGCAGCATGTCTGCCGCGCCCCTCCCGCTGAAAAGCGCATCGCGCAGCACGCGCAGAAACACACGTGCGCTGGCTTGGTGGGCAGGCGTATTGAGCGCGGCCACGCACAGGGGCTCGATCAGCGAGGCGCGCACGCGTTCCGACAACCCGCGTGTGAGTTCGGCCACGCTGTCACTTGCGGCGGCGTCGAAGCCGTCGAGCCGCCACCGCAACGCAGTTGCCAACAGGTGAATGCGCTCAGCATACGACCAGCCTCGGCGGCTCAGCACAGCGCGAACGAAGGCCTGGACCGGTGCGCCGGCAGGCAGGCGCAGCCCATCGCCGTTCGGGCCCACCAGCGCCAACGGCAGCCGGTGCAGCAGGGCGTCTGGGTCGGCGCCGACACGTTTCATCAGCGCAAGCGTTTCGCGGTAGGCGCCGATCAGGATGTGCTGCCCATTGTCGAGTGTCAGGGCACCTCCTTGGTCG
>JBFINI010000332.1:0-4104 GCA_041611275.1 Burkholderiaceae bacterium | reverse complement strand
CTGCGCGTCGAGCCGGGAGCGCGCGCCGATGTCGCGGCCGCCGGTGCGACGCAACGTCGTGGCGATCTTCTCGCGGGCGCGGATGAAGGGCGAATGCCGCGCTGCCTCGCCCAGGTGTTCATCGAGATCGCCGACTTCGCGTTGCAGACGACGGATCAGGGCGAGGAAAAGATCGGTCAGCTCGGGATCGAACTGATGGCCCTTGAGATAGGCGATCTCCTCCAGCGCCCTCGCCACCGGCCAGGGTTCCTTGTACGGACGACGATGGGTCAGCGCATCGAAGACGTCGGCCAGTGCGGTGATACGGGCGGCGATCGGGATGGCCGCGCCGCCGATGCCGTTCGGATAACCCGAGCCGTCCCACCATTCGTGATGGAAGCGGGCAATGTCCTCGGCCATCTGCATGTGCGGCATGTCGCTCTGTGCAAGCAGCTCGGCGCCGACCGTTGTGTGGGTCTTCATGATCTCGCGTTCGGCCTCGGTCAGCCGGTCTGGCTTCAGCAGGATTCCATCGGGGATACCGATCTTGCCGATGTCGTGCAGGCGCGCCGCCAAGTCGAGCATGAAGCAGGTTTGATCATCGCAGCCGTATTCCTGGCCGAGCAGCGACGCCAGGCGACCAACGCGATAGGAGTGCTCACCGGTGGAGTCGTCGCGCAGCTCGGCGGTGACCGCCAGTCGCTCGAGCATCTCGATGCGCGACTTCATCAGTTCCTGCTGCGCCACCTGTTCGGCCAGCTTGCCGCGCAGCGACTGCTCGTGGCGTTCCATCACCGAATCTTCGGAGGAGTCCTGCTGCCGCCGTGCCAGGTTCTCCAGATGCAGGCGATGGTGACGCAGCGCGTTCTCCTGCTGCGTCTTCTTCGTGTACATCATCAGCTCACGCAGGTAGACGAGCGCGACGTCCGGCTTGCCCGCGACTTCCTGCGCCTTGACCATCGCCAATTGCGCGTCACGTAGCGCGGACTTGAGTACGCGAGCGCGATCAAGCGCCTGTGACAGGCGAGAAATCCCTACATCCGTCAATCCGGCATGCACCTCGCAAAGACCTTCTGCAAACGAGGCTTCCAGTTCGGCTCGTTCGGACTTCGACTCACGCGCATAACGCTTGGCCAATTCGCAGCGCTCTTTTGCGCGATCCAGGCTGTCCACTTCCAGCAGCAGACGCGCATAGGAACTTTCCGCCAGCACGCGATTCAAGCGGTCTGTCGTGCTTTGTGGTTCTCCCGCGCATTCGATTGCGGACTTGATACTGCGCAAACCTTTGGCATGCTCATGCAGGTAAAGACAGATCGCCGCGATGTTGGCCAACGCAAGGGGCTTGGCTGCACTTACCGCTTCGTCCGCCTCGGCCAGGGCAACGACGCGCTCGAAACAGGCCACGGCGTCGTTGAGTTGCCCCGCATAACCGAGCGCGGTACCGAGATTTACCCACACTGGAGTTTCTGCGCGAATGTCATGCAACAGCTCGGCCATCTCGACCGCCTCCGCATAGCACTCGACAGCCGTTGCTATGTTCCCCGTATCGGCAAGCAGAATTCCGCGAAAGGTCAGCGCCTTGCGCAGTGCGGACCGGTCCTGCAGGCGCCGCGCACACTCAACGGCGAGACTTGCGTGTTCCAGCCCGGTAAATGGCTGGCCGGAAACATAGGCGAACTGCGCAGAGAGCAGCAATGCTTCGACCCGCGCGCTGGACAAGACATCAAAAGGCAGATCGTGTAGCACCTTTTTCGCTGACGCGAACAGGCGATGCGCGCCAGGACTGGGCGCTGCTAGGGCAGCGCGCAGCGCCGCCCCCACTTCATCCAGAAGCGCGAGTGCTTCCTCTGAAGGCATCGCGCCTAGGCGCGACGACATCTGTTCCAGGTGTTCAGTCAACACTCGCATGTTTGCGTCTGTATCCCACATCCAAGGCATCGATCAGGCGGCAAACTTCGATGAGCATCACGTCCATCGATAGCGCAGTCGCAATCGACCCCCTAACAGATAACGCATTTAAAGGATTGAATCATGGAACCCATCGTTTGCAAAGCCGACGCCATCAAAAACGCCGACATCACCGCCGACGTGCAAGCCCCGGCCGATTCAATCAGCACCCTGACCAGCAGCGAAATGTCGTTTGTCGGCGGCGGCGACCTTGCCGTGATGTTCGCCTGACCGTCCTGATCCGGCGCTAGAAAAGCGCGACCGCAAATCGCCGCTGCCGGTCGAACCGGCACTGGCGCATCGCAGCATCGCGCTGATCCATCAGCGCAGCCAGGCTGGCCTCGGTGAACTTGTAGGAGTTCTCCGTGTGAATCCTCTCCCCCGCGCGGAAGGCGCGGGGGCCGTCGGGGAGGCGCAAATCCACGGCCTGCTTGGCCTCCAGGTACATCTCGATCCTCGACTCGCGCTCACTGAATTGAGAGACGTGCCGCCATTGGCGGACGTCGAAGTCTGAGCCAAGAGTCCGGTTTACGTTGTTCAGGATGTTCAGGTTGAAGGCTGCCGTGACGCCGAGCAGATCGTCGTACGCCGCCTCAAGCACGGCCTTGTCCTTGGCCAGGTCGACCCCCAGCAGCATCCAGCCATCGTTGCCGTGCGAGGCGCGTACCCGGGCGACGAAGTCGGCCGCCTCCCGCGGCGTGAAATTGCCGATCGACGAGCCGGGATAGAAGAACAAGCGCTTTTCCGCACGCACCGCGGGGGGCAACCTTAGCCGCCGCGAAAAGTCCTGGCCGAGCCCAACGATATCCAGGCGTGGATGCCGCTCCTGCAGTCGTTCAAGCCGATCGCGCAGGAAGTCCATCGAGATATCGACTGCGACGTACTGCGCCGGCTGCAGCAGCGGGAACAGCCGCTCGGCCTTCTCGCAGTTGCCCGCGCCCAGGTCGATCAGCGTGCAGCCCGCGCCGACGACAGCGGCGATTTCGGCGCCGTGCGTGTCCATGATCTCGCGCTCGGCGCGCGGCAGGTAGTACTCGGGCAGTTCGCAGATCGCCTCGAACAACCGCGAGCCGAGCGCGTCGTAGAAGAACTTCGGCGAGATCCAGGCGCGCTCGGCGCGCAGACCGGCCAGCAGTTCCTGCCGCGGATCACTGCCCTGCGGGGCGTCGATCTCGATGAAGCGCGGCCGGCGTTTCGCCGCCGCGCTTGCGTTGCTTTCGCTCACGCTCGTGCCTCCCCTGCCTCAGCTGTGACCGCGACGATGCGCCGCGGCCGCATCGATCAGTACGGATCGAGGTCCGCCGGCATGCCTGCCTCGCGCAACGCGCGCAGCACCTGCTCGATGTGGTCAGGCCCCCGCGTCTGAATCACCATTTCCAGCTGCGCGTTCTGCGCCGGCAGCGTGGTGAATGCACGCTGGTGCTCGACTTCCTCGATGTTCGCGCCCGTCTGCGCCACCACCGTCGCCGCCCGCGCCAGTTCGCCGGGCACGTCGCGGGTAGCGATGCGGATGCGCGCCAGGCGGCCGGCGCGCACCATGCCGCGCTCGATGATGTCGGCCAGCACCATCGGGTCGATGTTGCCGCCGCAAAGGATCAGCCCGACCTTGCGCCCGGCAAAGCGCTCGCGATGATGGATCAGCGCCGCCAGGCCGGCGGCGCCGGCGCCCTCGACCACCGTCTTCTCGATTTCGAGCAGCAGCACGATCGCGTGCTCGATGTCGCCTTCGGACACCAGCAACATGTCGTCGACCTGCCGCCGCACGATCTCGCGCGTGATCAGCCCCGGCGATTTGACCGCGATGCCCTCGGCCAGCGTCGCGTTGGCCGACGGCATGTCCGCGCCCTTGAACAGGGCGTACATCGCCGGGAACTGGTCGGTCTGCACGCCGATCACCTCGATGTCGGGCCGCAGCGCGCGCGCGGCGATGGTCACGCCGCTGACCAGTCCGCCGCCGCCGACGGCAACGACCAGACTGTCGAGGCCGGGCTGTGCAGCGAGCATTTCGAGCCCGATCGTGCCCTGACCGGCGATCACGCGCGCGTCGTCATACGGGTGGACCAGCGTCAGGCCGCGCGCCTGCGCCAGCTTCAGCGCGTCTTCCTTGGCCTCGTCGAAGTTCTCACCTGTCAATACGATCTCGGCGCCGAAGCCGCGCGTGCGCTCGACCTTGACCAT
>JBFINI010000331.1:0-4120 GCA_041611275.1 Burkholderiaceae bacterium | reverse complement strand
GCGGGCCGTGGGCAGACGCTACAGGGTCAGCCGCAAGTGCTTCAGCAGCGCGCCGGGCACGCGGCTCGTCTGGACCGAGCGGCCGCCGTAGGTGAGGTTGTTCAGGATCCAGTCGCACTCGTTGTCGAGCGCTTCGAGTTCGTCGCCGAGCAGCCGATACAGGCTGTCGTCGAAGCGCATCACCGCCAGCGGCGCGACAATTTCGCCGTGCTCGACCCAGTAGGTCGCAAAGCGCGTCATGCCGGTGATGCGGGCGGCGCTGCGGTCCGACCAGTTCAGGTAATGAAGATTGCTCACGTACACGCCCGTGTCGAGCGTGCGCAGCACATCGGCCCGCGGCAGGCTGCCGGGCGCCAGCTCCATCGCCTGCATCGCCTCGTCTTCAGTGGCGCCGTTGGCGGCAATGCCGAATTCCTGCGCCGTGCGCGGGCTCACCAGACTGTCAGCGTGGCGGCCGGCGTCGATCAATTCGACCACGTCCGGGCGCGCAAAGCCGACGTCGTCGAACGCGGGTGCCAGACCGGCGGCAATGTGTTCGCGCAGCGAAACCTGCGCTGACAGCGCCTTGCGGCCGTCGACCAGATCTTGCAGCACGCTTTGCCGTGTGCGCTGCGCCTTGGCCGACACGCCGCCCCAGCTGAGCATCCAAAGCAGTTCATCGATCGCCGCTGGTGCCAGATAGGCGCGATAGGCGCCCGGTTCGATCGTGCGCGGGCTGCGCGCGAGATGCGGCAACTGCGCACGCGTGACGCCGATGCGCTCGGCTACCGCGGCTTGGTCCCAGTCCTGGCCGGCGAAACTGGCCTTCACCGCCTTATCGCCACCGCTGAAGACCGACCAGTCGAGCAGGAAGCTGTCGACCGCGTGCCAGTGCCGGCTGCCGAGCGAGCTGGCGAAACCGCGATATACCGGGCCGCTGGCCAGGATGCCGACCAGATCGAGTCCGGCGCCGGCCGTGATCAGGGTCTCGATCACTTCGGCCGGTGCCGGCAGCTGGCCGCGCCGCTGCGTGTCCGAGGCGGTCACGGCCGTGTTGTAGAGCAGATAGGGATCGTCGGGCAGCGCCGGCAGATCGGTGCGCATCGCTTCGATGGCTGAGCGGATTGCAGCGTGATCTTCGTCGGCGGTTTCGGCGATCGAGATCGTCGTGCGATCGTGCCGGCGCCCATCGATCAACTGCAGCGTCAAGTACGCTTGGCGAACCGTCATTGGCTGGCGGATGCGCGCGTGATTGAAGCGGATGAAGTCGGAAACCTCGCCGCTGAAATTGGCGAGCAGAACTTCGTCGCCACGCAGCTGGCCGAAAGCGAATTCGGCCAACGAGCCGAACAGGTCGTTCATGGTTCGTCAGCCCCGGTCGCTACGCGGCTGCCCCGGCCGGGGCATGCAATCGCCATGCGGCGGCCTGGCGAACGCGGCTCATCGCTCCGCGCCGAAGACATCGACGCCATCGAAGCGGCAGGCCGGGCTGGCATGGCCGACGCGGATCACCTGGTTTGGCTCGCCCTTGCCGCAAAATGGCGTGCCCATCACCTGCATCGTCGAGGCATCGCCGACCATCGACAGCGAACGCCAGAAGGTCGCCGAAATGCCGCGGTAGTTGGGGTTGCGCACCACTTCGGCCAGCTCGCCGTCGCGGATCCGCTGGCCCCATTCGCAGCCGAACTGGAACTTGTTGCGCGAATCGTCGATCGACCAGGAGGCATTGGTCTTCATCACGATGCCGTCGTCGATCGAGGCGACCATCTCGGCCAGCGTCGAGGTGCCCGGCTCGACGTTCAGGTTGCTCATGCGATCGATCGGCGGGCGGTTCCAGCCGCAGCTGCGCGCGGTGGCGACCGGCGCGAGATCCGCGCGCCGATCGGCGGCACGCTGGGCCGAGATCGTGCCGCCGAGCGGCCGCAGCAGCAGGCCGTCGCGGATCAGATATTCGCGCGTGGCGCGGCTGCCTTCGTCGTCGAAGGCGAAGCTGGCGAATTCCTCGCTGCGCGTCGGATCGAAGGTGACGTTCAGCAGCAGCGAGCCGTACCGGTAGGAACCGAACATGTCGAGGGTGACGAAGCTGGTGCCGGCGTAATTGCGCTCGTCGCCGAGGATGCGGTCGAGTTCGAGCGGGTGGCCGATCGACTCGTGGATCTGCAGCATCATCTGGTCCGGCATCAGCAGCAGGTCGAACTTCCCGCTCGGGCAGTTGGGCGCGGCCAGCAACTGCAGCGCCTCCTCGGCAGTCGTGCGGCCACAGCCGACGAAGCCCGAACGCTCGATGACCTCGAAGCCGCCTTGCTGGCAGTAGCCGTTGTAGCGGCCGCCCCAGGAACGGGTCTGCGTCATGCCGTCGGCATGGGCGATCACGTGCAGCGCCGGAATCGTGAAGTCGAACTCCTGCAGGGTTTCGCCGCCGTCGGCACTCACCGACAGCTGCCGCGAGTGCACCGTCCACAGGCTGGCTTCCCAGTCGACGATGCGCTCGTCGAGGCGGCAGGACTTCGATTCGCGCATCAGCAGCTCGATGCGCTCGGCCGTGCTCAGTGTGAGCGGTTTGACGGTGGCCGAGCGATGACGACCCGATGAACTTGGCAACCGCGGCGGGCAGCCGTCGAAGACGCTGCGGCCGCGCGATAGCTCGGCCCACTGCATTGCGCGCTCGATCGCCGCGCGCAGGCCGCTATCGGACAGGTCGCCGGTGGCGGCATAGCCGAGCCCATCGCCAGTCACCACGGTGATCATCGCGCCACTGTCTTCCGAACGATCGGCGGGCTCGACCACGTCCTGGCGCACGCGGGTGGCGTTCGAGGATTCCTGCACGACCCGCAGCGAAACATGATCGAGGCCACCGGGCGCGAGGCGGCGAAAACGCTGGGCCAGGCTTTCGACGTCGAGGGGCATTGCCGATCAATCCTCTGTCGCTTGGCGCCACGACTGTGACGGGCGCGCGCCGCAGAAACGAAACGCCGCGCCTGCGGAGCCCGGCGCGGCGTGATTACCGATTCACGCAAACGAGTGATGGGAGGAATTCTAGCTTCGGCGATCTTGTTTGCGGCAAGGCGCTGTCTATACTGCGCGCCGCCGCAAGCTCACCCACCGAGGAGACTGATTGATGAGCGAATCCGTTTCGACCGCGTTGCCGGAAGTCCGCGCTGAACTGAACAGCCTCAACCCGCCGCTCGAACTGAGCCGCCGTGGCTTTGTCAAGACATCGCTGGCGGCGGGGTTTGCGGCGGCAGTGCTGCCCGTTCATGCGCAGACGATTGTCACCGATAGCCAGGGCCTGACGGTGGGCGAGATCAAGGTTCCGACCAAGAACGGCGAAATGCCCGCTTACCGGGCGATGCCGGCGGGCAAGACCGGCCTGGGCACGGTACTGGTCGTGCAGGAGATCTTCGGCGTGCACGAGCACATCAAGGATGTGTGCCGCCGCTTCGCCAAGCAGGGTTACCTGGCCATTGCCCCTGAGCTGTATGCGCGCCAGGGTGATCCGACCAAATACACCGACATTCCCAAGCTGGTCAGCGAGCTGGTCAGCAAGGTGCCGGATGCGCAGGTGATGGCCGATCTCGACGCCACCGCGGCGTGGGCGGTGAAGAACGGCGGCGATGCGAACGAGCTTGCCATCACCGGCTTCTGCTGGGGCGGTCGCATCGTCTGGATGTACGCCGCGCACAATCCGAAGCTGACGACCGGCGTAGCCTGGTACGGGCCGGTTGCGCGCGCCTATCACGCCGGCGACAAGACCGCGCTCGATGTCGCCGCCTCGATCAAGCAGCCGATCCTGGGCCTGTACGGCGCCGCCGACGGCGGCATTCCCAATGACACGGTCGAGAAGATGCGCGCCGCGCTGAAGGCCGCTGGCAATACGGCTTCACAGATCGTGCTGTACCCAGATACGCCGCACGCCTTCCATGCCGACTATCGGGCGAGCTACCGCAAGGAAGCGGCCGAAGACGGCTGGAAGCGGGCGTTGGCCTGGTTCAAGTCGCACGGCGTCGGCTGATCAAGTCGCTTGCGTTTGAAACGGCCGCGCGGTGCGCGGCCGTTTCGCTTTTGCGCGCGCAGCACTTGACAGCCCTGCTAGCCTGAAGGCCGGGTCGAGACCATCCACATGAGCACGCTCGCCTGGATC
>JBFINI010000330.1:0-4127 GCA_041611275.1 Burkholderiaceae bacterium | reverse complement strand
TCCGGGATGTCGGCGGCCGCCGCCGCCGTGCATCTGGCCACGGTGGTCTTCCCCGGCCGCCCGGCGCCGCGTGGTTTGGTCGGCGGGCTGCTTGCCGCGATGACGCAGCCGCTGGGCGCCGCGCCGCCGGAGAAGCACAGTGTCAATGCGCTGGTCCGCGCCGACGTCGTGCTGCTGGCGATCGAACTGGTGCTGATCGCGGTGCTGCTGATCGGCCTGGTCTCATCGAGCCTGTCGCACCTGGAGGCGTCGAAGCTGCTGATTACCGGCGGCTACGCCGCGGTGTTCTGGGTCGTCGTCATTCTCGCCGGCGTTGTCGTGCCGATCGTTCTGCAGGCGCTCGAACTGTCGCACCGGATTCCGCACACCGTCGTGCCGGCCATCCTGGTCCTGATCGGCGGCTATGCGCTGCGCTGGGTGCTGGTCAATGCCGGTCAGGCAAGCGAAATCGTCAGCACCGCCGCGCGGATGTGAGCGGCGGTCCAGGTCTTCACACGCAACAGGAGGTACTGAGATGAAAAGATCCTTGTCGATGGCAACCGGCGCGCTGCTGGCCCTGGCGGTCAGTGCGTCGCTGGCGCAGACGCCGGCGGCCAAGCCGACGCAGCCGGCGGTGTGCAACAACTGCCACAAGCCGGAGCCGGGAACGATCGCCGGCAATTTCGAGAACGTCGCCTTCAAGACGCAGTCGATCCAGCTGGGTATCGGATCGCACACCGAAATCGTCCGTTTCGACGCGAAGACGCTGAAGGTGTTCGACGCCGGCGATGCGAAGAAGCCCGAGCACCTGCGCGAAGTCCGCAAGGGCCACGAGGCGCGCATCGCGTTCATCGAGAAGGACGGCCAGAAATTCGCCACCGAGATCCGCATCAAGGGGCCGGTGAAGGTCGCCAAGGAAGACCTGGTCGACTACGCGTTCGTGCGCAAGCTGGTCGACGGCGGCAACGGCAAGTTCGTGCTGGTCGACTCGCGACCGCTGCCACGCTTCCAGCAGGGCACGATTCCGGGCGCGATCAACGTGCCGTACCCGGCATGGGACAAGGTGGTCGGCCGCCTGCCGAAGGACAAGGAGGCGCTGATCGTCTTTTTCTGCCAGGGAGAGACCTGCCAGATGAGCCCGCTGTCGCAGCGCAAGGCGATCGAGGCCGGCTACAAGAACACCAAGGTCTATCACCAGGGCGTTCCCGAATGGGAAACCAAGGATTACCTCGTCACACGGCCGGAGTTCGTCAAGGCGGCCTATGTCGACAAGGACATCCCGTCGGTGATCCTCGATGTGCGTTCCGCGGAGGAAAGCGCCAGCGGCCACATCAAGGGCGCGGTGAATCTGCCGGCGGCGGCGCTGAAGGCGCAGCTGAAGACTTATCCCGATCCGAAGCTGAAGGCGCCGATCATCGTCTACGACGGTCGCGGCGGTGCCGATGCGGTCGCGGCGGCACGAATGCTGGTCAAAGCAGGACAGACCAACGTGCAGGTGATGGAGCAGGGCCTGCTCGGCTGGCAGTCGGTCGGCTACACGATCGACTCCGGCATGGCGCCGCTGACCAAGGTCGCCTACGCGCCGAAACCGCGTCCCGGTTCGATTGCGGTCGACGAGTTCCGCCAGCTGGCCAGCAAGACGCCGGCCGACGTGCTGATCCTCGACGTGCGCAACCAGGACGAGGCCAATGCCGGCATGATCAAGGGCGCGATGCTGATTCCCGATGAGGATCTGCTGGCGCGCATGGCCGAGCTGCCGAAGGACAAGCGGATCATCGCTCACTGCTCGACCGGCATCCGCGCCGAGATGGCCTATCACAAGCTCAAGGACGCCGGCTACAAGGCGGGCTTCCTGAACGCCGAGATCGACATCAGCAAGAACGGCGTATTCAAGGTGACGCCGAAGCTGTAAGGGAACCCGCGTAGGTGGCGGCACCGCAATCGTTCGGTTGCGCTGCCGCCCCGTTTTTGCGCTAACCACTAGGGGGTATACCCGCCTCGGCCAACAGGATGGCGGCGGCCGTCAACGACTGGTCCGGTGCGCGCGCTACGGGTAAGGTATCCGGGTCGTCGCGGGTCGCCTGCATAATGCGCGGCCCGCGCGGACCCGGATGCGCGTTTTTCATTTCCCAGACCAGGAGACCAACCCGTGAACAAACTGCTGATTGCCCTGCTCGCCGCCGTGTTTGCCGCTTCGCCCGTCTACAGTGCCTCGCACGCCAAGGACGAGAAGAAGATGGAGGCCAGCAAGGACGAGAAAAAGGCCATGAAGGACGAGAAGAAGGACGCCAAGGACGGCAAGAAGGCGATGAAAGACGAGAAGAAGGCGATGGGCGACGAGAAGAAGGAAGTCGCCAAGAAGAAGCCCAAGGGCGGCTGCTGATCGGTCGTTGGCGGGCGGCGCATCGTCCGCGCCTTACTTCGCAACGTGAAACGCCCGCGTCCGACGCGGGCGTTTTTTGTTTCAGCGCAAGAACCGGTGCCAGCGCCTTCAGTACCCTGTGGGGTATGTTGAAGGAGGTCCCATGAGTGCCATTGGTTCTGCGGCGACGCTGCAACGCGCGGGTGGCAGCACGACAGCCGGCGCCGGCCGCTACCTGAATCCGTACCTGGCCGGATTCGGCCTCGGTCTTTTCCTGCTCGCCTCGTTCCTGATCATGGGCCGCGGTCTCGGCGCGACGGCGGCCTCAGGCTCGGTGGTCGCCTGGCTCGTCGGCCTGGTCGCGCCCGAGTGGACCGCGGCCAACCCTGGGCTGAAGGGCTATTACGCCGAGCCGCCCTGGGTCAACTGGACTTTCTATCTGATCGTCGGCGCGTTCGCCGGTGCGCTGGTTTCGGCGCTGATTGCGCGGCGGGTGCGCTTTCGCATCGAGCGCGGCCCGCATCTGGGCGTGCAGGCCCGGCTGGCGCTGGCCTTCGGCGGTGGCGCCCTGGCCGCGGTGGGCGCCAAGCTTGCCAAGGGTTGCACCAGCGGGCAGGCGCTGACCGGTGGCTCGCAACTTAACGTGGGCAGCTGGATCTTCATGCTGGCGGTCTTTGCCGGTGCCTATGCGCTGGCCTACTTCGTGCGGAGGGAGTGGCGATGAATCTGCCTCTTTACGCGTATGACCTGATCAGCGAGTCGCAGGGACTGCTGGCGGCTCTCGGCCTGGGCTTCGGCTTTGGCTGGTTCCTCGAGCGAGCTGGCTTCGGCAGCGCGCGCCGCCTGGCCGCGCAGTTCTATCTGTACGACATGGCGGTGCTCAAGGTGATGTTCACCGCCATTGTCACCGCGGCGATCGGCCTGTGGCTGTTCGCTGCGGCCGGCTGGCTCGACCTGTCGCTCGTCTACCTGACGCCGACCAGCATCGGCGCGCAACTTGCAGGCGGATTGCTGCTGGGTGCCGGTTTCATCATTGGCGGCTACTGCCCTGGCACCTCCGTCGCAGCGACGGCCACCGGCAGTGGCGACGGTGCCCTCTTTCTTGGCGGATTCGTGGCCGGGCTGCTGCTCTACGCGGCGGCATTCTCCGGCCTCGAGCTGTGGGCCAACGCCAATAGCATTGGTGGTCTGACGCTGCCGCAGGTCTTTGGCGTGCCTTACGGCGCGATGGTCCTGGCGGTGGTGCTCCTGGCGGCCGTGATGTTCGCCGGCGCCGAATGGGCTGAACGCCGGTTCAGCCATTGGCGGCCGAAGCAAGCCTGATTCTCAGGAGCCGAAAAAAAGGCGGAAGAAATTCCGCCCTTCTTTCTTCTCGCCGCGCCGCCTACCGCCGTCGTCGCGGCCTGCCGTCACTGCCTAGAATTTCCACCCGTAGGCCACGCCGAACGACATCTGCTTCATCTTCAGGTTGACGTTACCGCCACCAAATGGCGCCGGGATCGAATTGACACCGGTTATCGTGACCGACGGCGCGTACATGAAGGCAAAACTCAGCTCCGACTGATTGGCCAGCGTCCAGGTCGCGCCCAGCGTCCAGTGATCCTCGACCACACCCGGCGCGAGAACGTTGAACAGCGTCTCGTTGGCCGGAATCGGCTGCTCGCCGTAGTTATAGCCGCCCCGAACCGTCAGCTGCGGATTGACGACGTACTGAATGCCCAGCTTGTAAGCGGTCATGTCCTGCCAGCCGAAGCCGGCGCCGCCACTGGTGCCAAGCGGCGCCTGG
>JBFINI010000329.1:0-4128 GCA_041611275.1 Burkholderiaceae bacterium | reverse complement strand
GCGCGGGTCGACGACCTCGCAACCCACCGCCCGCGCGAGTGTCTCGCGGCGTTTTGGGTTAAGTTCGGTGACGACCAGTCGCGTGACGCCCAGGCGGCGGTACAACAGCGCGGCCAGCATGCCGATCGCGCCGCCACCGATCACCAGCACCCGGCACTCGTGCAGCGGCCTCGCCAGCGCGCGAATCGACAAATTGATCGCGTGCCAGGCGGTGGCTGCGGGCTCGGTCAGCGCCGCGGCCCGCGACGGCATGTCCTGCGGGATCGCCACCAGCGAGGCGGCCGGAATGCTCATGTACTCGGCATAGGCGCCGGGCCGCGTCATGCCGACCATCGTGCGGTTGGCGCACAGGTTGTTGCGGCCCTGCACGCAGTACTCGCACACGCCGCAGGTGATCAGCGGGTTGCCGGTCCAGCGCGTGCCGGGCGCGAAGCCCGCGGCTGCCGACTCGGCAATGCGGCCGACGAACTCGTGCCCGAGCACCAGCCCGGGCTTGCGGCGCGGATCGTGTCCGTGCCATGCGTGCATGTCCGAGCCGCAGATGCCGACGGCCTCGATCTGCAGCACGACCTCGTCGGCGTCGAGCGTCGGTTGCGGGCGTTCCTGGAGTTGCAGTTCGCGCGGCTGGGTGTAGACGAGTGCTTTCATGGTGTTCGCTCGTGATGGGGCTAGGCTGCGTGCAGCCGGTTGATCGTGAGGTCGGCGCCGGTCGGCACGCTCATCGCGCCGTGTACCCGCCATCGACCATCAGGGTCTGGCCGGTGATGTAGGCGCTGGCGTCGCTGCACAGGAAGACGGTGGCACCGTGCAAGTCGTCCAGCACCCCGTTGCGTCCAATGCAGGTCTGCGCCGCGTGGCGCTGCGTCAGCGCGTCGTCGGCGAACACCTGCGCGGTCAAGGCAGTCGGGAAGAAACCCGGTCCGATGGCATTGCAGGTGATGCCGTGCGGCGACCACGCCTGCGCGATCGCGCGCGTGAGTTGGACAATGCCGCCCTTGCCGGCGCCATAAGGCGCGCTGTTGGCGAAGGCGCGAAAACTCTGCAGCGATGCAATGTTCAGGATCCGGCCCCAGCCGCGCGAGCGCATACCAGGCGCCAGCGCCTGGGTCAGGAAGAAGGGCGCGCCCAGGTGCAGCGCCAGCTGCACCTGCCAGGCCTCGGGCGTCACTTCGTCGAAGGGTTGGCGCAGGTTCACGCCGGCGGCGTTGACCAGAATGTCGACGCCGCCGAGCGCTTGTTCGGCCTGACTGGCCACCGCTTGCAGCCCCGGCAGAGCGGCGAGGTCCGCGGCCAGCGTGTCGGCGGCGATGTCCTCGCCCCGCAGTCGGTCGGCCGCCGCCTGCAGTTCGGCGGCGCGGCGCGCCACCAGCAGTACCTTCGCGCCAGCGCGGCCCAGCGCCAGGGCCATCGTCTCGCCGATGCCCGAGTTGCCGCCGGTGACCACGGCGCGCCGGCCGGCGAGGTCGAACATCGCGGCGGCCGCCATGCTCAGAAGCTGTGAATGAATCTACTGTGTGGCCCGATCCCGGTCCTGCGCTGCTCTCCGTACCGCTCTGTACGGGTCCGCTGCTCGGGCCGACCTCGGGCCGCTCGCGACGATTTCTTCACAGCTTCTCAGACCTCGACCGGCTCGCCGAGCTCGAACTTCTGTTTGGGGAAATACTTGGCCAGGCGGTCGTCGGCGGTGCGTGCGTGCGCCTCCATGCCCTCGAGGCGCGAGATGCGCGCGGTGACTTCGCCGATGTCGCGCGCCGCTTCCCGCGTCATGCGTTGCCAGGTGAAGGTCTTCATGAACTTGTGCACCGACAGGCCGCCGGAATAGCGCGCCGCGCCCTTGGTCGGCAGCACGTGGTTGGGGCCGCTGGCCTTGTCGCCGTAGGCCACGGTGGTCTCTTCACCCATGAACAGCGAGCCGTAGCAGCTCAGGTGCTCCAGCCACCAGTCGAGATCCTTGGCCTGCACTTCGAGGTGTTCGGACGCATAGCGGTCGGAGATTTCCACCACCTCCTCGCGCGTATCGCAGACGATCACCTCGCCGTAGTCGCGCCACGCCGCGCCCGCCGCGTCGCGCGCCGTCGGCGGCAGCGCCTCGATCAGCACCGGCACACGCGCCATCACGTCTTTGGCGAGTTTCTCGCTGGTCGTGAAGAGCCAGGCCGGCGACTCGTGGCCGTGCTCGGCCTGGCCGACCAGGTCGCTGGCCACGATGGCCGGGTCGGCGCTGTCGTCGGCGATCACGGCGACTTCCGACGGGCCGGCGAACACGTCGATGCCCACCCTGCCGAACAGCGTGCGCTTGGCCTCGGCGACGAACTTGTTGCCCGGGCCGACGATGACGTCGGCCGGCTTGCCGGTGAACAGCCCGAACGCCATGGTCGCAATGGCCTGTACGCCGCCCAGCGTCATGATGGTGTCGGCGCCGGCCTTGTTGAACGCGTACATCAGGTACGGGTGCATCGGCCCGCCGCGGAACGGCCCGGAGCAGGCGATGATGGTCTTGACCCCTGCGGCCTTGGCCGTGGCAACGCCCATGTAGGCCGACGCGATGTGCGCGTAGCGGCCGGCCGGCGCGTAGCAGCCGGCGACGTTCACCGGCAGCACGCGCTGTCCGGCGGTGACCCCGGGGTGCAGTTCGGTCTTGAATTCCTTGAGCGAATCGCGCTGCGCGACGGCGAACTTGAAGACCTGGTCGATGGCGAAGTCGATGTCCTTGCGGACCTGCGTGGGTACGTTCTTTGCGTTCTCCGCCAGCTCGGCCTTGGTGACTACTAGTTCGCCCTCCCACTTGTCGAGTTTCTTGGCGTAGGCGCGTACCGCAGCCTCGCCGTTCTTTTCGATCTCGGCGAGCATTTCGGTCACGACACCTTGCGCGGTGGCGGTTTCGGTTTCAGGCGTCTTGGTCGCCTTCTTCAGATATTTGATGGTCATGGAGCCTCCGACGAGTCCGTGGTGGGTTGACCGGGGCTTCAGCGCCCGGCGCAGTAGTTCACTTGTAGATGTCGGGCAACAAGAGCGTCGTCGTTTGTGGCACGAAGGCGATCAGCAGCACGACCGCGAGCATCGAGAGCACGAAGGGCACCGCGCGTTTTGCGATCTTCAGGATCGACTCGCCGGTCAGGCCCGAGACGACGAACAGGTTCAGTCCCAGCGGCGGCGTGATGAAGCCGACGCCCAGCGTGGTGATCATCATGATGCAGAACTGGATCTCGTTCATGCCGATTTCATCGGCCAGCGGCTTGAGCAGCGGCGCCAGGATCACGATGTTGGGCGTGGTCTCCATCACGCAACCGGCGGCAACCAGGATCGCGATCATCAGCAGGATCACCACGTACGGCTCGCTGGAAAGACTGGTCACCAGCTGCACAAAGCCCTGCGGCACGCCCATCGTCGCCAAGGCCTGCGCCAGCGGCAGGGAAAGGGCGATGATCGGCAGGATGACCCCGTTCACCTTGGCGGAACTGACCAGCATCGCCGGGAAATCGGCGAGCCTGAGCGTCCCGACGATGAAGCCGATGATGATGGTGATGACGACCGCGGTCGCGCCGGCCTCGGTCGGCGTCAGGCTGCCAGAGAAGATGCCGGTGAAGATGACTCCCGGCACGATGAACGCGTACCAACCTCTTTTCAGCGCCTGGCCGATCCTGCCGAGCCACTCGCGCACAGAGATTGCTTCGCTGTTTTCATAGGCGTAGCGTCGATTGACGATGCTGTTGGTGATGAAGATGCCGGCAAGAATCATCAACCCCGGAATCAGCGCCGCCTGGAAGAGGGTCGATGCCGAAATGCCGAGCACCAGGCCGATGATGATGTAGGCGATCGAGGGCGGGATCAGAATGCCAGTGCAGGCGCCAGAGGCGACCAGCGCGCAGGCGTACGGTCGCGGATAGCCCGATGCAACCAGCCGGTCGATGGTCATCCTGCCCACCGCCGCCGCCCCGGCGGCGTCCGATCCTGAAATGGCACTGAACATGCCACAGACCATCACGGTCGCCGAACCGAAGCCGCTACGCGTCCAGCAGGTGAGCGCCTCGGCGACATCGAGGAACTTCTTGCTCAGGCCAGTGCGCACCAGCACGTCGCCGGTGAGGATGAACAAGGGCACCGCCGTCAGGGCAAAGGCATCGATGC
>JBFINI010000328.1:0-4150 GCA_041611275.1 Burkholderiaceae bacterium | reverse complement strand
GGTCGAAGGGCACTTGCTCGACGCCAGGGCCGTGGCCGGACGCTGGCTGGTTGGCTGGCGCCCCGATGACGAGAACTTCTGGCGCGCTTCCGGACGCCGCATCGCCATGCGCAATCTGGTCTTCTCGATGCCGGCACTGTTCCTTGCTTTCGCCGTGTGGATGGTCTGGAGCGTGGTGGTGATCGAACTGCCGAAGATCGGCTTTGCCTTCACCACCAGCGAACTATTCTGGCTGGCGGCGTTGCCGGGCCTGTCCGGCGCCGGCTTGCGCCTGGCCTACTCATTCGTGGTGCCGATCTTCGGCGGCCGCAATTTCGCGGTGTTCAGCACCGCCTCGCTGCTGCTGCCGACGCTGTGGATGGCGCTGGCCGTGCAGGACCCGAGCACGAATTACGCAGTGTTCGTGGCCATCGCGCTGCTGTGCGGGCTCGGCGGCGGCAACTTCTCGGCCAGCATGGCGAATATCAGCTTCTTCTTTCCGAAGCGGATGCAGGGCACCGCGCTGGGCTGGAATGCCGGCGCAGGCAATCTCGGGGTCGGTGTGATGCAGGCGATCGTGCCGGTCAGCATCTACGGCGGCGCATTAGCCGTCATGGGCGGCGGACCGCAGACCTACAGCGATCCGGCAGCAAGCCAGGTCTGGCTGCAGAACGCCGGCTTCATCTGGGTGCCGTTCATCCTGCTGGCAACCCTGGCGGCATGGTTCGGCATGGACAACATCCGCGGCGTGCAGGCCACGTTCCGCGAGCAGGCGGCGATATTCAAGCGCAAGCACTCGTGGATGCTCGGTTGGCTGTATGGCGGAACCTTCGGGTCGTTCATCGGCTTTGCCGCCGCGTTCCCGACCTTGCTGGCGACGCAGTTCCCGGCCTCCGGCCTGCTCAAGTACGCCTTTGTCGGTCCGCTCGTCGGCGCACTGATCCGGCCGCTCGGCGGCTGGCTGGCCGATCGCTTCGGTGGCGCGCAGGTCTCGTTCTGGAACTTCACGGTGATGTTCGTCGCGTCGCTGGCGGTGTTCGTGTTCCTGCCGTCCGCGGCGAGCGCCGGGGATGCCGGAATGTTCTACTGGGCCTTTCTGCTGCTTTTCCTGACCACCGGCATCGGCAACGGCTCGGTGTTCCGCATGGTGCCCACCGTTTTCCTGTCGCTGCATACGCTGTGGGCCAAGGGCAAAGGCGCGGAGGCATTGGCCAGTGCGAAGCGCGACGGGGAGATCGAAGCCTCGGTGGCGCTGGGCTTCACGGCGGCCATCGCCGCGCTCGGCTTGTTCTTCATTCCGATGGCGGTCGGCGTTTCGCTCGAAGCCACCGGCAGCCCGCACGCGGCCTGGTATGTCTTTATCACCTTCTACGCCAGTTGCGCGCTGGGCACCTGGTGGTGGTACCGGCGCAAGGACGCCGAGATCCATTGCGATTGACGCGGGGGCATCGAAGCCGCTAATCGGCCGGCTTCGCGCCGAGTGCTGACACTGCGGATTGTGGAGCGCATGCGCGAAACGGCCGGGCCCCATCGGATTAAGCTTGCGCCTGCGCGGCACGGATCTGGCTGAACGACGGTCGGGTCCGGCTTCGCACCGCCGCCGTTGAGTGCAGACAAGCTCCCGCCGTGCCGAACGATCAAGCTGCTGAAACCCGCCGCCGGCTGCTCGCGCTGCGCGTGCTGCCCGTATTGCGGCTGGACAGCGCCCAGGTCACCGAGCAGGCCGTGGACTGCCTGCTCGAAGCAGGCTACGACTGCATCGAGATCACGCTGACCACGCGTGGTGCCGTCGCGCTGATCGAACAACTGTGTCGACGGCTCGGCACTGAGTTCGAAATCGGTGCCGGCACCGTGCTCGATGCACAGGCGGCGCGCGACTGCCTCGATGCCGGCGCGCGTTTTCTCGTTTCGCCCTGCCGCGCGCCTGAAGTTGCGCGGCTTGCCCGCGCGGCCGGACGCGCGGCCTTGATCGGCGGCTTCACGCCCGGCGAAGTGCTGGCCGCGCACGAAGACGGTGCCACCATCGTCAAGGTCTTTCCGGCGGCCAGCGGTGGCCCGCAGCACATCGCGGCCATGTGCGCGGTTTTTCCCGACATCGCCTTGTGCCCGACCGGCGGCCTGTCGCTGCAGAACCTGGCCACTTATTTCGACGCCGGGGCAGCGCTGGTGGGCGTCGGCAACAACCTGATCGACCGCGCCGCGCTCGCCGCCGGCGACCGCGCGCGCGTCATCGCCTTGGCCCGCGAGTATTTGCGCGTCGCCCGCGACCGATGAAGGCAATCGACATCGCCGCCATCGGCGAACCGATGGTCGAGTTCAATCAGCGCGAGCCCGGCAACCCGGCCTGGCAGCAGGGCTACGGCGGCGACTCATCGAACATGATCATCGCCGCCGCGCGCAGCGGCGCGCGCACGGCCTATTTCACCCGCGTCGGCGACGATGCATTCGGCCGCCTGTTCATGGCGCTGTGGGCGCGCGAAGGCGTCGACGCGCGCCATGTCGTTGTCGACGGGCAAGCGCACACGGCCGCCTACTTCGTCACCCATGGCCCGCAGGGCCATGAATTCAGCTACCTGCGTGCCGGATCGGCCGCCAGTCGCATGCAACCGGCGGAAGTACCGGCCGGGCTGTTGCTCGACGCGCGTTTCGTGCACGCCTCCGGCATCAGCATGGCGATCTCGACCAGCGCCGCCGACACCGTGCTGGCCGCATTCGAGCAGGCGCGAAGACATGGCGCGCAGCTGTCGTTCGACCCCAACGTGCGGCTGCGCCTGTGGCCGCTGGCGCGTGCCCGGGCGATGGTCCGGGCCGCGATTGCGCTGTCCGATTACTGCTTCGGCAGCCTCGAAGACCTGCGCACGGCGAGCGGACTCGATGCGCACGAGGCGATCATCGACTGGGTGCACGCGCTCGGCCCGCATACGGTGTTCCTGAAGCTCGGCGCCGACGGCGTCATCGTCAGTGACGCAACAACACGCAAGCGCATCGCCGGCATCGCCGTGCGCGCCGTCGATGCCACCGGTGCCGGCGACTGTTTCTGCGGCGCAGCGCTGGCCCGGCTGGCGGCCGGCGATACGCTGCTGGAAGCGGCGCATTACGCCAACGCCGCTGCCGCGCTGGCCGTGACCGGCTTCGGCGCGGTCGAGCCGTTGCCGACCGAGGATGCGGTGCGCAAGTCGCTCGCCGCGCAGAGCGCTAAAGAAGAAGCGGCCTGACCGCTGCCCGCCGGTCCGGCGTTGACAATCAGTCAACCGCAGAAAGCGCCTTCGCGCAGCTCGACCCTTGCACCCGGGCCTTCGCGACAGGCCGGGTGCGACAATCCGCGCGCCATGGAGTACTTCCTTTGAACTCAGCAGCGGCCGCCGAGCGCGCCGCAACCGCGCCCTGCCGGGTGCTGATCGTCGAGGATGACCGCACGATCGTCGGCAATCTGGTCGAATACCTGGAAGGCCGTCGTCTTATGGTCGACTGCGCCTATGACGGCCAGGCGGCCATCGCGCGGCTCGGCGCCGACACTTTCGATGTCGTCGTGCTCGATCTCGGTCTGCCGCGTGCCGACGGTCTGCAGGTATTGCAGCATCTGCGGCGCGTGCTGGGACTCGCCACTCCGGTGCTGGTGCTGACCGCGCGCGATGCGCTGTCCAGCAAGCAGGAAGCCTTCGCGATCGGCGCCGACGACTACCT
The DNA here is from genome assembly GCA_041611275.1 of Burkholderiaceae bacterium. GTDB lineage: Bacteria > Pseudomonadota > Gammaproteobacteria > Burkholderiales > Burkholderiaceae_F > JADJWR01. The sequence continues at coordinate 487 of JBFINI010000328.1, read as the reverse complement.
GGTCAAACCCTTCGCGCTGGCCGAAGTCGAAATGCGCATTGCCGCCTTGCATCGGCGGGCGCGCGGCGCGGTCGTCGACACGATGCGCCGCGCCGGCACGCTGACCGTGGACCTGCGCACGCGCGAAGTTCGGGTCGGCGCCACGCCGCTGCGGCTGATGCCGCGCAGCATGCAGATCCTCGAACTGCTGATGCGCGATCCCGGGCGCGTCGTGCCACGCGCGGAACTCGAAGCCGCGCTGTGGCAGGGCGAACCGCCAAGCGGCGACGCACTGCGCAGTCAGATCCATCTGCTGCGCCAGGCCCTGCTCGAGGTCGGCTATCCCGGCCTCGAGACCGTGCACGGCGTCGGTTACCGATTGCGCGACGAGCCGGCATGAACCTCAAGACGCGCGTCACGCTGGCCATGGTGGCGTTGATCACACTGTTCGTCGTCGTGCAGGGGTTGATCGCCTACGTTTCGCTGGAAGACCAGGAAGACGAACTGG
>JBFINI010000327.1:0-4155 GCA_041611275.1 Burkholderiaceae bacterium | reverse complement strand
GAGAATCTTTGACTGCTTCAGGTCCCGCACGGCGACCGCGCGCGCCTTGTCCTTCAGCGCCCAGCGTATGGCCGTGCGCATCGAGGTGCGGACGCTGCGCTTTTCTTCCTCCGAGGCGACGCTCGAGCTCGTGCTGGCGCCGTCGCCGTCGCACGTGGTGACCGTCGTACTGCCGAGCACGCCGCTTCGCTTTTCCAGCTCGGCCTGCGCCGCGTGCAGCAGTTCGACCAGACGAGCACTGTTCAGCGGACGCTGCACGGTCGCAAAGGCGCCGGGCGGCGGTGACTCGTCTTCGGAGAAGACAATGTAAAGCGTATCGTCCCGCGTGCTCGCCGCCTCTCGCATTTCGGCGAGCGTCCTGGCCTCGAGAATGACGACGTCACTGCGATCCGATTCCGCGCCGCGCCAGCGGTTGCCGAGCATGGGCAGCAAGAGGCGCAGCATCGAGCGCGCCGCCGCGTCTGCGTTTCTGGTCAGGCCGCAAAAGGCAACGGTGAAAGGATCCACGATTCGCGTCGAGTGGCCGGTGCCGTCATCTATGGCGTGAGTATCCGCGACTCCAAAGAAAATGGGAGGCAAACCAGCCATTCGTATGAGGTGGTCGATGATCGACGGCCGGTGGCAGCCGACCAGCCGGCGGACCATTGCCGCGATCGATCGAGCACGGCGGCACACCTCACCGTGAGCGTTCGGCTGCGCGGCAGACTTCCCGGAGAGTTCCTCCGTTCAGCACTGCTCTTCTGAAGCGCCGAGCAGCGGTCTGCGATCCAACGTCCGCGGTGTCGCTGCCCTTAGGTGGCTGAGTCGCCGGCAATGCCTCGGTCGACGGTTCTCGCGCTCTGCACGCACTGAACCGCTCACTCGCTGCCGCAGTCGAGCCAGCGGCGAATCCGCGCATACACCCGGCGGCTGCTCAGAAGTTCGAGATGGCCGACCCGCCGGGCGATCCACTGGCGGTCTTGGGCGAAGGCAAGCGCGCGCTGTTCGTCGTCGTGCTGTCCGAGTGCGCTGGCCAGCGGTACCAGCCCGTCGCCGATCACTTTGGCGCTGATTCCGACCGGCGATTTGGCAGCCAGGCCAGCAATCGCGAAGCAGTCCACACCCGCTGGCAACCCGACGGACCGCCGCCGATCGGTGATGGCGGCAAAGCGATCAGCGCCCGCCCAGTCCTCATCGAGCAGGCTGCCGTGGCGCAGGTCGGTGATGCCTGCGCTGCGCAGGCGACCGAGATGGGTGAAGGCAGCGGTGTAGGGGCTGACGCTGAAAAGAACGTCGACCCAGGCGCCGCCGCGCTCGAGTGGTGCGCCGTGATGCGGCGTGCCGAGAAAGATCAGCTTGTGCAGCCGCTTCGGCCATGCGCGCTTGCTGCGCCGGCCTTGTTCAACGGCGCTGCGCGCGACCAGTCCGCCCATGCTGTGGCCAATGATGACGACATCCTCAACCGGCACCGGCCAGTGCGCGACCAGCCGCTCGAGCAGCGACGCCAGTTTCTGCCCGTTGGTGGAGATGTGCAGGCCGCTGTTGTAGCGCAGGTAGACCGGCGTAAAGCCGAGGTCGAGCGCCAGTCGCTCGCCATGGTCATGGCCCTTGCGCCGCCACTGGCGATCGCTCATGCACAGCCCATGCACCAGCACGGCGATCTTGCCGCTCGCCTGCGGCAGCGCCTGCCGCAGACCGTCAGCCGTCAACTCGAGCGCGACGCCGTCGTGGCGAAACAGCATGTCGATCGCCAGCGGGTTGCGGCTGTCTTGCAGATAATCACCGAGCACGCCATTGAGCGCCGCCAGTACCGTCTCGCGTCCGGGCCACGAGCTGCCGGCGGCGAGAAACGGCTGCAGCGCACGCAGCAACCCGTCCAAACTGGTTCCGACCAGTCGAGTGACACCGCGCACCGTTCGATAGACGAGACCGCTGATGCCTCGCAGCGGCGCAAAAGTCGCATGGCCCAGAATGCCCGGCCGGCGCGCGATGTTGTGATGCATCGTCTCGACCAGATGCGTCAGCATCACCGTCGTATCGGTGGCCAGCCGACTGGCGCCGCGTAGATCGGATGGGATCGAGATCCGTTCACCTGAATGGGTCATGCAGCCACTGTAGCGGTGACGTGGCCGGCAAGGCTGCGACCGCAGCGCGAATGGAGCGATCACTCCATCGGACGTTATGGCTGCGTCGTAAACGTTGGCCAGAGTACAACGCTTTAGACTTCGGCGCTTCGCTCCCGGCTAACTCGTGCATCCCGGCGGCCGGGTGACTTCTCTACGGATCGATGTTCACTTCTGCGCACAACATTTTCGTCCGCGGCATGTCGATCGCGATCGCGTTGCTCGCCTTCGTCACGGCACCGTTGCACGCGACGCTGCCGACACGCCTGACCTCCGTCGGCATCAGTGTCGAGACGCTGCGCAGCCAGCAGGCCGCAGCGGCAGCACGTGAGGACATCGACGCACCGACCAAGACCAGGATCGACAACGCCTACAAGCGGGCGATCGACGAAGCGAATCGGGCGCTCGGTTACCGCGCTGAGATCGAAGCGTTGCGCAAGGCGACGGCCGATGCACCGGCCGAAGTTGTGGCCCTCGAACGCAAGCTGGAGTCCGAGCAGACGCGCCTAGCGCAACCCGAACCGCTACCAGCCGGCCAGTTGCGAATCGAAGAACTCGAACAACGGCTGAACGAAGCGCAGCTTGCGCGCGACTCCGCACAGGCCGAGCTCGACCGGCTGACCCGGGCCGCCGCCGAAGCCGAGCAACGTCCGCTGGCAGCGTTGCGCCAACGCGATGAGGCGCAGGACAACCTGGTCCGACTGCAGGCCGAACGCGCCGCGGCCCCGACCGCGGGCACTTCGCTCGCCGACGCGATGGAAGCGCTGCGCTCAGCGCGCATCGAGGCGCTGCGCGCTGAACTCGACTGGCTCGACCGCGAAGCGGCCTACCTGCCGGCGCAAGCGCGGATCACCGAGCTGTCGCTCGAAGTGGCGCGGCTCGAAATGGCGCGCAGCGAGGCTTCGCTACAGGCATGGGCCGAAGCGCTGACCGACCGCCGACAGAAGGAGGTGCAGAAAGCGCGCGCTGAAGCGACGCGTGTCGAGGCCCAGCTCGGCCGGCAGGCGGCCATCGCGCCGCGACTTGCCGCTGACAATGCTGCGCTCGGCGCACAGCTGGCCGAGGTCACGTCGCACCTGGACCGGGCGCGGCGCGAACTCGCGCAGCTGCGTATCGGCGCCGCCGACCTCGACGCCTATCGTCGCCGTCTCGCGCAGTCAGTCGACCGTTCGACGCTGACCGATGCCTCCGCCGCCGAGCTGACCAAGCGCCTCGGCACCTTGCCGACGGCCGAGCGCTTCGCCGCCGCGCGTAAGGCACGCGCCGCACGACTGCAGGAGACGCTCGATGCCAACGCGCAGGTCCAGCAGGAGATCGATCGCCTGACTGACCTGCCAGCGCAGGTCGCCGCGGCACTGGCCGGCGTCACGGAAACCGGTGCACAGCGGGCAAAGCTCGAAGCGGCCGTGCGCGGCGAACTGGTCAGGCAGCGTTCGGCTCTGCTGCGGCTGAGCGAACAGCAGAAGGCGCTGATCCAGACGCTGCGCCAGGCGGCAGTTGCCGAAGAGGAACTGCTGGCGCGCTCGGCCTCCACGCGCGGCGAAGTGCTGGGCCTGCTGCTGTGGGTGCCACTGAAGCCGATCGGCATCGATACGCTGGCCGGGTTGCAGGCATCGCTCGACTGGATCGTTTCCACGCAAAACTGGCGGCAGGTCTATGCGGCGCTGGCCGAGCAGATCGAACGGTTTCCGCTGCGCGTCGCGCTGGCACTGACCGCGATCGTCGCGTTGTACGGGCTGCGCCGGCGCTGGAAGCGGCAGCTCGCGGCGCTGGCGCCGGCGGCCGTCAGCGTCGAGCATTACCGGATCAGCCACACGCTGCAGGCGCTGCTGCTGACGCTGCTGCTGGCTGCCCCCGGCGCGCTGGCACTGTCGCTGATCGGCGCCGGGCTGCTTTACGCGCCCGGGGCGTCGCTGTTCGCCCGGGCCGCTGGTGATGCCTTCGTCTACGTCGGCTTCACCTTCCTCGCGCTGTACGGCTTCTCGTGGCTGTTCGACGCACGCGGCGTCGCGGTCAAGCACTTCCAGTGGCCCAGCGAATCGATGGTCGCGCT
>JBFINI010000326.1:0-4163 GCA_041611275.1 Burkholderiaceae bacterium | reverse complement strand
TGCCGCTCTCGTTCGACCGCCCCAGGTATTCGAGACGGCTCACCACATTCGAGCCGGTCACCTTGCGGTAGGGGTCGAGCATTAGCACGCAGGCGTAGGTACGCACCGGCGCATGCTGGCCGCCGCTGAAATTCGTGCAGTCGACGATCGGCACGATCACGACCCGGCGGTCGGCGCCGTTCGACGCATGCGTTGCCGTTGTCGATGCGTTGTAGGGATTGCTGAAGAAGGGCGGGTTGACGCCCGCCGGGTTCGAGGCCGGGAGATTCGCGGCGCGCGCGGAACGAAAGTTCGACGTGGTTCCCGACGATCCGCTGTAGGCATCGCGACCAAGCGTCCAGTTTTCGGTGCTGTACGAATTGCCGGTGAAATCTGGAGGCGAGTCGATCGCGTTCGGCTGACCGGCGCCATTCTTGTAGACGCCAAAGCGCGAGTTGTATGCCGTCTCGATCGCACTGATGGCGCCGTTCTGTCCCACGCAGCCCGGCGTCGGGTTCGAACTGCCGTTGGTGCTGCACGTGCCGGCAATCGGCGGCGGCAGGTTGCACTGGCCGGTGCCGCGGATCAGGCAGGCGAGTTCCTGCGCGCCGCCGCCCGAGCAGCCGGGTGTGGTGCTGCTCGGGTCGTAGTCGATCCAGCGGAAATTGCCCGTGTAGTTGGCATTGGAGCCGCCGCCGGATTCGCTGAAATCCATGCCGTACCAGTTGCCCTTCACGTAGCCGTAGTCCGGCGCGGGCCCGGTCGCGCACAGCGCCATCGGCAACGCACAGTTCGTCTGTGCCGGTGCCAGCGACGCAGTCGCCAGCGCATTGACGGTCTGATTGCCGATGCCGAGCACCTGCATGAAATACGGCGTAATGCCAGTGCGCTGAATCACACAGCGGACATAACGCGCATTGGCGGGCGCGCCGCCCGACGAGACCCAGCCGCCGGAAAGCGAATTGCTGTAGGTGATCGTCGCATCGCCCGCCGGAATTGCGGTCCCCTGGAATTCGACTTTGTTCCGCTGTGTCACCGCGACGCCGGCGGCATCGGCGCGCGTGAAGGCGGCCACCGGAATGAACGGCGCGCCGGTCAACTCGTAGCTGGCGGCCAGAGCGCAGGCATCAGCGGCGTTCTGCAGTTCAGTCTTGGTCAGGTACAGCCGCCCGCCGTCGATCGCCAGCCCCACGAAACCGATCATCACCGCCAGCGACAGGCCGACGATCAGCGCGATCGCGCCTCGCTGGCGGGCACGCACTGCTGTGCGTGAGGTCCATCTCGGATAGCCGCGCTGACGCATCGATGCCTCCATTCAGGGCTGCGGCGGCCTAGCGGGTGCCGCTGTCGCTGCCGCCACCGATGCCGATGTTGATCACGTTCGACGGTGGTGGGGACTTGAAGCTGTCGACATAGCGGTCGACGCTTTCGCGCGCCGTCTGCCCGTCGGTGCCGAGGACGCGTTGGCCGTTGCGCGCCGGAGCGGCGGGGTCGATGACCTGCTGGGCCCGCAGGTTGCGGGCGCTGTCGCCGAAGCGGCTGTCGTAGCCCGGCGAGCTGCTGGCCGCGCAGCCCGCAAGCATGCTGCCTGCGAGCACGGCGATAAGGGCAGTGGTGCGTCGATTCATCATTTCTTCTCCGCGGGTTGCATGTCGAAACCGCCGCCTGGCGGCGCGGCAGGTGCAGTTGATGGCATTGCGACCGGCTCAGCCAGGGGCTGCTTGCCCTCGGTACGGCCCTCGAGGATCAACTCCTGCCGTGTCGGCGGGACGTAGCTGTCGGTCGGCAGCCGATAGTCGGTAGGCAGCGGCTTGACCAGCCGCGGCGTGATCACGAACACGAGTTCGGTGCGATCCGTCTGGAACTCGGTGCTGCGGAACAGCGTTCCGAGAATGGGCAACTCGCCAAGGAACGGGAAGGCCTTGACGTTCGCCGTCGTGTTGTTCTTGATCAGTCCACCGATGGCAAAGCTCTGGCCGTCCATCAGCTGCACGGTCGTCTCCGCCTTGCGCGACGAGAACGACGGCAGCACGGAACTGAAGCCGGCGCCGGTGATCGTCACGCCGGTGCCGAGCAATTCGGAGACCTCGGGCCGTACGCGCAGGTTGATGCGCCCGTTGCCCAGTACGGTCGGCGTGAACTTCACCGAGACGCCGAACTCCTTCTCTTCGAGCGTGATCGTGCGCCCGCCACCGGCGTCGGTCTGCGCCACCGGGATGAAGATCTTGCCGCCGGCGAGGAAGCTGCCGGTTTGGCCGCTGACGGCCATGACCGTTGGCTCGGCGAGTACCTTCACCAGGCCGTCGGTCTTCTGCATGTTCAGCGTGACGTTGGTCACGTTCTTGCCGCCGGCGAGCGGGATTTTCGGGTTATCGCCAATCTGCACGTCGCCGATCTGGCCCGTGTAGACCGAGGTCGACTGGCCGTTGCTGCCGGAGCCGACGGCGCCGCCGCCGACCAGTGCGCCGGTGGTGCCGGCAATCTGGCCGGCCAGCCCGGCGGTGCCGCCGAACAGCCCGGACAGAAAGCGGATGAACGAGCCGTCTCCGGGCACATAGGCGCGCGAGAAATCGATCCCGAACTTGTCCAGCAACGCCTTGGAGATCTCGGCGACCTTGACCTCGAGCATCACCTGGTGCGGTGCGCCGACATTCAGCATGTTGACGATGCGCGTGTTCGCGGCGGCCTTGCCGCCGTCCTGTCCGCGCAGGTAGGCGTTGGCCAGGTCGGTCACCCGCATGACCGCCTCGGCGTCGCTGACGCTGCCCGACAGCACGATCGAGTCGAAGGCGGGTGTGATCCTGACGTCCTTCTCATCCGGCAGCAGCTGGGCGATGACGGCCTGCAGCGCGGTCGTGTCCATACCGACGACCACGTCGAAGGCCGTGCAGGTACCGCTGCGGTCGAGCATCACCACGTTGGTCGAGCCGATCGTCTTGCCGAGCAGGTAGATCTCGGTCGGACCGAGCAGCAGCACATCGACGTCGGCCACGCCTGGCCGGGCGGCGGGCGCCTGCGCGCGCGCGCCCCTGTCTTCCTTCTTGTCTTCCTTCTTGCCTTCCGGCGGTTCCGCCGGCCTTGCGGCACTGGCGTGTTCCGGATTGCCCAGCAGGATGCGTGTCACCGGCACCAAGGGCTTGATCACCGTCGATTTGCCGACTGGGATCCGCACCAGCGGTGCGATTTCGAGCTTGCCGCAGGGGGAGACGGGCATGATCGGTTGCGGCGCCTGCATGGCGGGACTTGTGCGCGAGGTCGCCGGCGCGGCTGCCAAGGTCAGCGCCGTGGCGGCGCCGGCCTGCAGAGCGATTGCGGTAGCCAGCGCGATCCGCGTGATGGCCGGGTGTCTCAGAGCGCGCATTGGGTGCTCTCCAGTTATCGGTGTGAGTGTCAGAAGCATTCGATCACCTTGGTCGCACCGCGGATGATGTCGACGCAGTTCTTCGGCGCGGGCGGCGGTGCCGCCGCGGCAACGATCTTCGGCCTCGGTGCGGCGCGGCGCGGCGCGCGTGCTTGTGGCGGTGCTGCGACGGTCTTGACGGTGCCAAGCAGCAGTTCCTTGGTCGCGCCGATTGTCTGCAGCGGCTGGTTCTCGGCCTGGTTGCGCAGCACCAGCGACAACGTGCCGACGCTGCGCGCCAGATCGAGCACTTCGGCCTGCTGCGGCGTGAGTTCCAGGGTCACGGCATTGACGACCCTGGGCTTGGTCGAATCACGATCCGCTTCCTGGGCGACCGCCAGTACCAGGATGCGCTCGAGCACGATCTTGGAGATCGTGCGGTCCTTGTCGCTCGTCTGCGCGCCTTCTTCCTGCGTGTTGACCATCACGTCGACGAACGTGCCCGGCAGCGCAAAGCCAGCCACACCGACCACGTCGTTCACACGCACGGTCATCGCGCGCTTGCCTTCGGCAACGATCGCCGACAGGCCGCCCTTGGCGCCGACCGGCGCCAGCCGCGACTCGAGCAGTGGCTCGCCGGACTGCACGGTGCCGGTCACCACCCGGCCCTTGAGCTGTTCCAGATCGTCGAACGCGCCGCGTGGCACGCTAGTCTCCGGCCACTGGACGAGCCGGATCTTTTCGGCGGTGATGGCTGTTCCTAGGGGAATTTCGACGGTCGCGACCGCCACGCGCCCCTGCACGCTGCCCTGGGTCTGCATCCAGCGCGCGGCCAGCGCCACCG
>JBFINI010000325.1:0-4171 GCA_041611275.1 Burkholderiaceae bacterium | reverse complement strand
CGCGGCCATCACCGAGCCCGCGCATCGTGTCGAGTTCGATGGCGACGGCCCCGACTGCGCTGTCAAAGGCATGCTTTGGGGCGGCAATCTGGCCCTGGTGGCGGCGCTGGCCGGTACGCCGTACCTGCCGCGCCCGCGTGGCGGCATCCTGTTCCTCGAGGACGTCAACGAACCCGCCTATCGCGTCGAGCGCATGCTTTACCAACTGCTGCATGCCGGCGTGCTGGCACGGTGCCGGGCAATCGTGCTCGGCGATTTCTCGCCGGTGCCGGCGCAGCCGAACGACAACGGTTTCGATCTGGCGCAGGCAATCGCCCAGTTGCGGGCCAGCGTCGCGGCACCGATCCTGACCGGCCTGCCTTTCGGCCATGTGCCACGCAAGCTGACGCTGCCGGTCGGCGCCCGTGGCGAACTGCGGGCTCGTGACGGGCTGATCTCCTTGGCCTTCAGCGGCCATCCAACCGTGCGTCTTTGACGTTGGCCGGCTTAACGGTCCACCTGCGCTAAGGTAGATTGCGTCGCCGCCAGCGCCCCCGTGTTCTAAGTAGGCCACAGTCGCCAGCGACAGCAGCGCCGCGCTTGCCTATCATCGCGGCCCATGGCCGGTCCGCTTACCCGATTCGGGATCAACGACGAGCAGCGCGCGCAGCGTCACGAGCGCATCCTGGCCGGCGTCATTGCCTCCGTCTACCGGCAGGTGCCGCAGTCGGTGCTCGGCAGTTTCGTCGGCGGTGCGGCACTGCTGGCGGTGTTCTGGGACACGCACGATCGCACGCTGCTGCTCGGCTGGTTCATTGCCATGCTGATCGAGTCGCTGGGTCGGCTGCGCATGACGCGCGCCTTTCGCGAGGCCAAAGTCACGGCAGACAGCGTGCAGATGTGGTCGACGCGCTGGGTCGTGTTGGCTGCCGCCGCCGGGCTGCTGTGGGGTGCGGCCGGTGTTCTGTTCTTCCTGCCGTCGGATCCGCTCAAGCAGCTGGTGCTGGTGGCAGTGATTCTCGGCGTGGCCTTCGGGTCGCTCACCCTTTATGCCTCGCACCGGCCGGCGCTGTTCGCCTTCCTGCCGGCCGCACTCCTGCCGCTGATTGCGCGCATGGTGGCCCAACAGGATGCCGCTTACGTGACGGCGGCCATCGTCATGCTCGCCGTATTCGGCTTCACGATGTTCTTCGGCCGCAGCTTCGGCGCGACCATGTTCGAGGCGGTCAAGAACAACTACGAGAACGAGGTGCTGGTCGGCCAGTTGCTCAACGAGAAGCGGGTGGCCGATGAGGCGCGCCGCGCCGCCGAGGAAGCCACCCGCTCGAAGACCAAGTTCTTCGCCGCCGCCAGCCACGACCTGCGCCAGCCGCTGCAGGCGATCGGCATCTACTGCTCGCTGCTGAAGAAGCGCGCGCAGGGTCCGCTCGAGCCGCTGGCCAAGAACCTGTCCTCGGCAGTTGACTCGCTGTCCAAACTGGTCGAGGAACTGCTGGAAATCTCGCGGCTCGATGCCGGCGCCATCCAGCCGCGGCTGCAGCAGGTCTTGCTCGACGAAATGCTGGCGCAGATCGCGCAGGAGTTCACGCCGCTGGCGCACGGCAAGGGGCTGCAGTTGCGTGTGCGCCGGCCGCGTCTGGCGATCGAGTCCGACCCGGTGCTGCTGGCGCGCATCCTGCGCAATCTACTCGGCAACGCGATTCGCTACACGAGCAAGGGTGGCGTGCTGCTTGCCGCCCGGGCGCGCGGCGGGCTGATCAGCGTCGAGGTCTGGGATACCGGGCCGGGCATCAAGCAGACCGAGCTTTCACGCGTGTTCGACGAGTTCTACCGCGGCGAAAGCTCGAAAGGCGAATCGGTCGGCGGATTCGGGCTCGGGTTGTCGATCGTACGGCGAATCTGCAACGTGCTCGGCCATCCGCTGATCGTCACCACGCGACCGGGCTCGGGCACGGTGTTCCGTGTCGAGACGCCACTGTCGGCCCTGCCGCATCGCGGGCCGCGGCCCGACACATCGCTGGCCGAGTCGAACATCCGTTCGCTGACCGGACACATGCTGGTGCTGGTCGAGGACAACGAGGAAATCCGCAACAGCCTGAGTCACCTACTGCGCTCGTGGGGCGCTGAGGTCATTGCCGAGCCGGCCTACACGCCAGCGCTGGCGGTCGAACTGGCGGCGCACCGGCGCATCGACCTGATCGTCGCTGACCAGAACCTGCGCGATGAAATGAGTGGGGTCGATGTTGCGCTGAAGATCCGCGAAGCGGTCGGCAAGCCGGTGCCGATCGTGATGCTCACCGCAGTGGCCAGCGGCGAAGTCATCGGCGAGTTCCAGCGCGCGGTACAGCGCACCCTGCAGATGCGACCGCAACTGGCCGGGGTAATCGCCCGCAGCAAGGTCGAGGAGCCCGTCGTGCTGCAGAAACCGACCAATGCGATCTTGCTGAACAACCGCATCGCGCAGTCGCTCGGCCTGCGCACACGATCGTTGAGCGCGGCGCCCGACGTGCCGCTGACGGCCGGCGCGACCACGGTCGCGCGTTTCTAGCGCGCGCTCAGCTCAACGCGTATTTCTTGCGGGGGGCCCGATCGTGCAGCGGCCGCGGCGCGGCAGGACCGGGACACCGGATCGTTAGCCGACGTCGTAGCCGTTGCGACGCGCGGCGAGCAGCGCTTCGGTGCGATTCGAGGCGCCGAAGGCCCTGTAGATCGCTGTGACGTGTGTCTTCACGGTGCCTTCGCTGAGGTTCAGTTCGCGGCAGATGATCTTGATCGGCGCGCCCCGTGCCAGCAGCTGCAACACCTGCTCCTGCCGCTCGGTCAGCTGCACCCGGCCGCCAGAGGGCCGGCCAAGCATGTCGCGGCCGCGTTCCGGCAGACCCAGCATCTGCGCCCCGCGGGTGGCATCCTCGAGCAGGTCGGCGGGGATGTAGACACCGCCCGAAAGCACGAAACGGATCGCCGAGACCAGGTTTTCGGTGGCCATCGACTTGGGCACGAAGCCGGCCGCGCCAAGTTGCAGTACGCGCATCACGCTGCGCTGGTCCTGCACGCCAGACAGCACGAGGATCTTCAGATCCGGAAAACGGTGCGTGAGTTTTTCGAGCAGGCTGGTCCCTGTGGCGCCCGGCAATCCGAGATCAAGCAGCATCAGTTCGGCATCCTGATGCTGCTCGGCCAGCTGCTCAGCGCCCGGCGCATCGACAGCCGTGAAGATCTGCGCCTGTGGGTCCAGGTCGAGCAGCAGCACCTTCAGCGCATCGGTGATCAGTGAATGATCGTCAACCAGAAGGATTTTCATCTATCGATGGGCCTCGCAAGGAGTTACGCGCGCATGCCGCTGGCGCACATTCGGCTGTTCTTGCGCGCATTCTATCGGCATCGATGGCCAACGCCAGTCACCCCGGCGCCGGTCGCGGCTGCACCGCGGCGGCGGCCGCCTTGGCGCGACAGCGCGCCTGGTTGATATCGTCGCCGCGGGCCAGCGCCACACCCATCCGTCGCTTGATGAAAGACTCGGGCTTGCCGAACAGGCGCAACTCAGTGCCTTCGATACCTAGCGCCCGGTCGACGCCGTCGAAGACGATGCCCGTGGCGTCGACGCCACCATAGATCACGTGGCTGGCGCCGGCGTTGCGCAGCAGCGCGTCTACCGGCAGGCCGAGCAGAGCGCGCGCGTGCAGATCGAATTCGCTCTGCCACTGCGTTAGCAGCGTGACCAAACCCGTGTCATGCGGCCGCGGGCTGACCTCGGAGAACCAGACCCGGTCGCCCTTGATGACCAGTTCGACGCCGAAGATGCCCCGTCCACCGAGGCTGCGGGTCACCCTGCCGGCGTACTCACGCGCCGCGGCGACAGCCACCACGCTCATGGGCTGCGGCTGCCAGCTTTCGACGTAATCGCCGTTGATTTGCACGTGTCCGATCGGCTCGCAGAAATGTGTGTCGACGCCGCCCTCCGCACCCCGCGCGCGGACCGTCAGTAAAGTGATTTCGTAGTCGAAGTCGATGAAGCCTTCGACGATCACCCGGCCGAGGCTGACCCGGCCGCCCGCGCTGGCATAGTCCCAGGCGCGCGCCAGATCAGTGGGTCCGTCAACCTTGCTCTGGCCTTTGCCGGACGAGGACATCACTGGTTTGACCAGGCAGGGAAACCCGACGGCCTGGGCAGCTGCCTCCAGCTCGGCCAGGG
>JBFINI010000324.1:0-4178 GCA_041611275.1 Burkholderiaceae bacterium | reverse complement strand
GTCGCCGCAGTGAAACCGAGCCAGCCGAGCGGATCGCTGTCATCTCCCATCCAGCCCTGCCAGTGGCGCGGCTCGGCAAGATCCTCGGCGCTCGGCCGCTGCGGCCCGACGAAACGACGCAGTACCAGTCCGCTGGCTTCGATCTTGCGCGGATCGAGCCTTGGCGCGCCGAACATTGCGCAATGCGCGTCGACCACTGCCAGCGAGAAGCGCCGGTGCACCGGCTGATACAGCCGCGGCACGCTGCCGTCGGCGCCGAGCGCGCTCGACGCAAACGCGGACGGCCAGCCCTGCTTCGGCCACAACTGCGCCAGCAGCCGTGCATCGAGCGCGGCGACGAAGTCAGTCTCGTCGAAGGCGAGCAGCGCCGGCGGCGCCGTGCGGTCGGCCCGCGCCGGGCCGGCCAGTGCTATCGGATGTTCGCGATGGCCCATCGCGGTCACCAGATGTTGCCGGCGCCCGGCGTATAGCTCGCCGAGACGACCGAGTTGGTGATCAGCGTGTCGCACTGGACCACGCCGGAAAAACGCGACAGCGCTGCATCGACGGTGACCATGCCGGCAGTGACCTTGACCTGTGCCGCCTTCACTTCGACGACCGCCGGCGAGTCGACCGTCATGCCGCCGGCGCCCATCGTCGCGGTGTTGCCGGCCGAATCCTCGACTTTGATCAGGTCGCCAGTCGCATCCGACAGCGTGATGCGGTTGCCGCCCGGCGTCTCGACGATCACCTTCTCCGCGCCGGTCGTGTCGTCGAGGACGATGCGGTTGCCGTTGCGTGAACGGACGACCTTCAGGTTGTTGTGCTCATCGAGCGTCTCCGGCGCGCGACTCGCGCCGTTCCACAGGCCGCCGAGCACGATCGGCGCTCGCGAATCGCCCATCACGAAGGCGACCAGCACCTCGTCGCCGACATCGGGCATCCAGAAAGCGCCGCGGTTCTCGCCCGCGAACAGCGTGCACACGCGCGCCCACAGTTCGCCCGCCTGCTGCGGGCTGTCGGCGATCGCCGGCAGCTTGACCTTCACCCGCGAGCGCGCGTCCGGGTCGTTCAGATCGGTGACGATCGCCAGATGCACGCCGAGGCCGGCGGCAAGCCGCTGGTTGTGCGTGAAGGCGGGAGCGCCGTCCATCCGTCAGGCCTCGGATAGAAACGCGCAGTGCGCGACGAAATCGGTCTGGTAGCCGTCGACCAGATCGAAGCGGTGCGTGCAGCGCGCGACTTCGTAGGTGTTGTCGAAGCGGCGGCCGAGCCCGGCCAGCGCCAATCGGCTTCCGGCGCGCAGCCGCGGATTGCCTTCGACGGTGCCGCGTGCGGTGACAAATTCGCGCGCGCGCCGGTCAAAGGCGCTGTCGGCCAGCGCCTGCGCTTCGCGCTCGGTCTGCGAGGACAGCTCGGCCAGGTGCTCCGAACGCGGGCCGAAGTGCTGCGCCAGTAGTTCGTCGCCGCGCCGGCCGCTGCCGCTGCCGAGTGACACGCCGCTGGCCTCGACATTGAACGGTGCGCCCTGCACCGGGTCGAAGCCCGCCGCGGTGACCCGCGTGCACTGGTGCGCCAGGTCGGCGCCGACCTGCACGCGGCGCAGCTGGCTCATCAGCTGCAGGTCGAGCGTCTCGCCGCCGCCAATCCGGCGGCCGACGCGCAGTTCAGAACCGCGCATCGCCAGCGTGCAGTCGTGCCGCGCCAGCACGCGGCGCAGGAACGCCAGGTCGCTTTCGTTGAACTGCGCCCACAGCGCGGTGACCGACGGCACGTCGTCGACTTCGACCGTCAGGCCGAGATCGGACCCGATGCGCTGCGCCAGATCGGCCAGCGACAGGTTCTCGTAGACCTGCGTGCGCCGCGCCAGCCGCGCGCGCATCAGCGCATCCTCGGCACGCACGGTGATGCCGGGCGGCGCGCCGAGGCCGGCGTCGATCTCGATGCCGCTGATCCGTCCTTCAAACATCGGGCTCGGCGTGCTGCCGCCGAGCAGCAGCTCGACCGCTGCGCCGAGCGCAATCGCACTGCCGGCGTCGAAGGCCAGGCCGGCGCTGCCGTCCTCAAGACTCAGCCAATTGGCGAGCTTCAGTTCCAGCGACGCGAGCCCATCGACCGATTCGGTCAGCGCCAGGCGGGTCAGGCCCATCGACGCCGCTTCGATTTCTGCGCCGCCAAAGCGCACGAGCGGCCGCGCCGCGTAGATCGCGCGCTCGGTGACCGGACGCTCAGCGGCACCCATGTTGTCAATCCGCCCGCAGCCGCGCCGCGCGCATGGCCTGCTCGTGCAGCAGTGCCAGCACCTGCCGCTGCAGCGCCTGCGGCCTGCTGTCCGTCTCGCGCGCGGGCGTGGCCGACTCGGCCGGTGGCGGCGTCACGTCGACGTCGATCTGATCGATGATGACCGGCACTTGTTCGCCTCCCTTCAGTTGTCGAAACGCAGCCGCTGCGACAGCGGCGTGCGCTGGCCGACATCGGCCGCACTGCTGCTGCCATGGCCACCGCCCACAGCGCCACCGAGCCCGCTGCCGATTCCGCCGCCTTGCTGCGGCACCGCCAGCGCGCTGCGATCGGAGCGGCGCAGGCTCGTTTCGCCGTTGGCCCGCGCGATGCTGCGCATCGCCTGCGACATCGAGCCGGCCATGTAGCCCATGCCGAAGCCCTGGCCGAACGCCACGCCAGCGGCGCCGTCCACGCCCTGCGGCGTGCAGCGCCCCAGTGTCGCGGGCGGCGGTGCGGGTGGCCGGCGACGCGTCGTCGCTGGGGCCGGCGGCTCGGTCGCGCGGGTCTGATGCGTCATCGCGATCGACACCAGCGCGCGCAGCGGCACGCCCTCGGGCGAGAAAAAGTCGAGCGACTCGCGATAGCTCTCGATCAGCCCGGAGAAGACGAAGTTGCCCCATTCGAAGCGCACCACCGGCGGCACGATGTCGTAGGTCGCCTGCGTGTCGGCTTCGTCCGGGCGCAGCAGCCGCTTGATCGGCAGCGTCATCTCGCGTACCGATTCGCCGCTGGTCGTCGAATCGAACTGCAGCTCGAGCGACAGCCGCGCGTTGCTGGCGGTGACGATCTGCCGCCGCGTGGCGTCGCGGTTCTGCTGGTCGAGGCTGTTGCTGACCTCGTAGCTCAACGAGACCGGATTGAACTGCACGTCGATCGGCGTGCCACCGTCGGGCACCAGACGGGCCTTGGCCAGTTGCACCGCGCTCATGACTCTTGCTCCAGCCCCTCGTGCACAAGGTGCAGTTCCTCGATGCCGACTTCGGTGGCGCGCGCGTTCAGATCGGCGGCCTTGAACTTCACCGGCAGCGCGCGCAGCAGTCGGAAACGCATGACCGGCTCGCCCAGACCATCGCGCATCTCGACCTCGACGTTCAGCCGGCCGGCGTAGTGGCCGGAGGCAATGACGTCGAACCAGCGCGCGAGGTCGCGGGCGCGGGTGACGCCGCGCTTGAGGATCACGGTGGCGTGCGTGACCGGTCCCGCGCGCTGGTGCATCAGCCCGTTGAGCCCGCCTTCGCGGATGCTCTTCGGCTCCAGCGTCGCCTCCAACCCGGAGATTTCGGCGAACGCGCCTTCGACCAGCGGCAACTCGGCGCTGTCGCCGCCGGCGAACGACGCGTCGCCGAAGGTGACGTGGAAGTTGAAGACGTGCAGCGGCGCCGCGCGCGCTGCAGACGGATCGCCGATCATGCGACGGCCTCCGGAAGTCGCTCGACGTCGCGCCAGCCGACGCCGGCGGCCTCGGTCAACCACAGCTCGACGCGGATGCGCTCGAGCGAATACGCCGGCGCGAACTCGACCAGGCAGATCACGCGGCCGTTATCCAGGTCGTTACGCGTCATCGTCGAGCGGTCGCAGCGCACGCCGAACGCCTCGGCCGGATTCGCGCCGCGCAGCGCGCCGGCCTGCCACAGCACGGTCAGCAGCGACTCGAAGCGGCGGCGGATCGCGGCGAACAGTGCCTCGCCGGCGGCCTCGAAGGCGAGCGCCTCGCCGAGGTCGCGCGCCAGCCGCAGCAGTTGCCCCATCAATCGGCCGACGGGCGCGTTGCGCCAGCCGGCGCGATCCGACAGCGTGCGGTCGCTGAGCAGTTCGATGCGGCCGAGGCGCGGGGCGAACAGCGACAGCCGCGCGGTCCACGCCTGCACCTCTGTGCCAGCGGCCGGCGTGACGAGTTCGCGCTGCGGCGGCAGCGG
>JBFINI010000323.1:0-4182 GCA_041611275.1 Burkholderiaceae bacterium | reverse complement strand
TCGTCGTTGCCTGTGGTGGCGGCGAAATAGCCCTTGAAGTAGTAAACGACCTGCGCGACGACCCGGGCCCAGTTGATCGAATTGACCGTACCGATGTGCAGCCGGCGTTTGAACTCGAGGTCATTCGACACCGCCTTGACCATGTCCTGGCAGACGTCGAAGACGCCCTCGACGGCGATGTTGAAGATGTTGGCGTCGGGCAATGAGTACATCTGCGCGCGCTGGAACGCGCTCATCCGCCCGTGCGGCGACAGCATGAATACTTTGATGCCGGCGCGGCCGCGCATCGCGTATTCGGCCGCCGAACCGGTGTCGCCGGAGGTGGCGCCGAGGATGTTGAGACTGCGGCCGCTTTTCGCCAGCGCATACTCGAACAACCCGCCGAGCAGCTGCATCGCCATGTCTTTGAACGCCAGCGTCGGACCGTTGGACAATTCGAGCAGCGCCAGTCCCGGCTGCAGCCAGCGAATCGGCGCAATCTGTGTCGCATCGCTGTCGGCGCGACCGTGCCCGTAAACCTCCGCCGTGTAAGTCTGGTGGCACAGCCGCGCGATGTCCGCAGCCGGAATGTCCGTGACGAACTTGCCAAGGACGGCCGTTGCGAGTTCGGCGTAAGGCAGCGCGCGCCAAGCCTCGAGTTCCGCGCGATCGATCTTTGGATACGAGACGGGCAGATACAGGCCGCCATCCGGCGCCAGCCCGCTCAGCAGGATGTCGAGAAACGCGGCTTGCGGCGCGCCGCCGCGTGTGCTCAGGTAGTTCACTGCATCAGCCCAGTTCTTCCTGGCGGATGCGTATCACCGGCGCCAGCACGGTGGGAAGCTGCTCGATGCGCTTGATCGCCGCATTGACATCGCGCTCAACCGCATCGTGCGTCAACATGATGATGTCGGTCTGATTCTCGCCCTCGCTCGGTTCGCGCTGGAACAGCGCGTCGATGCTGATCTGGCCGTCGGCGAGGATGCGCGTGATGTCGGCCAGCACGCCCGGCTGGTCGGCCACCCGCATCCGAAAGTAGTACGAGGTCACCGTCTGCTCGATCGGCAGCCACGGCACCTCGGCCATGCGGTCCGGCTGGAACGCCAGATGCGGCACGTGGTTCTCCGGATCGGCCGTGTGCATGCGCGTGACATCGACCAGATCGGCAACCACTGCCGAGGCGGTCGGCTCGGCGCCGGCACCGGGACCGTAGTACAGCGTGACGCCGACCGCATCGCCCTTGACCAGCACCGCGTTCATCGCCCCTTCGACGTTGGCGATCAGCCGCTTGCTCGACACCAGGGTCGGGTGCACGCGCAATTCAATGCCCGCCGTCGTTCGCTTGCTGATCCCCAGCAACTTGATCCGGTAGCCCATCTGCTCGGCGTAGCGGATGTCCTCGGCGGCGAGCCGGGAGATGCCCTCGACGTAAGCGGCATCGATGTTGATCGGCACGCCGAAGGCGATGGCCGACAGCAGCGCCAGCTTGTGCGAAGCGTCGATCCCTTCGATATCGAAGGTCGGATCGGCCTCGGCATAGCCGAGCGCCTGCGCCTGCTTCAGCACGGTATCGAAGGCCAGCCCCTTGTCGCGCATCTCCGACAGGATGAAATTGCTGGTGCCGTTGATGATGCCGGCCAGCCATTCGATCCGGTTGCCGGTGAGTCCTTCACGCAGCGCCTTGATGATCGGGATGCCGCCGGCCACCGCCGCCTCGAAGGCGACCATCACGCCGCGCGCACGCGCCGCCTCGAAGATCTCGTTGCCGTGCTTGGCGAGCAGCGCCTTGTTGGCAGTGACCACGTGTTTGCCGCGCCCGATCGCGGCCAGCACCATTGTGCGGGCCGGTTCGTAGCCGCCGATCAGCTCGACCACGATGTCGATGTCGTCGCGCGCGATCAGTTGCGCCGGATCGGTCAGCACCGGCACCTCAGCGCCGACGATGTCGCGCGCCTTCTTGGCGTTGCGCACGGCTATCGCGGCGACCTCGATGCCGCGGCCGGCGCGGCGCATGATCTCGTGCTGGTTACGCCGCAACACGTCGTAGGTGCCGCGGCCGACAGTGCCGAGCCCGAGCAGGCCAATCTTGATGCTTTGCATAGGGATCCTGTCCGAAGTCGCGCGTGGACGACCCGGCGAAGCGATTTTATTCAGGCCGCTGCTTTTGGCAGCAGGCCGTCCTTGCGGAACATCTCCTTGATGCCACGCACGGCCTGGCGGATGCGATGCTCGTTCTCGATCAACGCAAAGCGGACATGGTCATCGCCATAATCGCCGAAGCCGATGCCTGGCGAGACGGCGACCTTGGCTTCGTCGAGCACCTTCTTGGCGAACTCGAGCGAACCCAGCGCCTTGTACGCCGGCGGAATCTCGGCCCAGATGTACATTGACGCCTTCGGCACCTCGACCATCCAGCCGGCCTCGTGCAGGCCCTTGACCGCGACATCGCGCCGCCGCTGGTACTCGCGGCGGATCTCCTCGACGCAATCCTGCGGTCCCTCAAGCGCGGCGATCGAAGCGACCTGCACCGGGGTGAAGCTGCCGTAGTCGTGATAGCTCTTGATCCGCGCCAGCGCCGAGACGAGATCCTTGTTGCCGACCATGAAGCCGATCCGCCAGCCGGCCATGTTGTAACTCTTGCTCATGGTGAAGAACTCGACCGCGACATCGCGCGCGCCCGGAACCTGCATGATCGACGGCGCCCGGTAGCCGTCGAAGGTGATGTCGGCGTAGGCCAGGTCGTGCACGACGTAGATGCCGTGCTGCCGCGCCAACGCCACCACGCGCTCGTGAAAATCGAGATCGACGCAGATCGCGGTCGGGTTGCTTGGAAAGCCGATGATGATCATCTTCGGCTTGGGCAGCGATTCGCGGATCGCCCGCTCCAGTTCGGCGAAGAAGTCCACGTTCGGCGTCATCCGCACCGAGCGGATGTCGGCCCCGGCGATAATTGCGCCGTAGATGTGGATCGGGTAGCTTGGGTTCGGCACCAGCACGGTATCGCCGCGGTCGAGGGTGGCCAGCATCAGGTGCGCCAGCCCCTCCTTCGAGCCGATGGTGACGATCGCCTCCGAATCGGGATCGAAGCTCACGCCAAAACGCCCCTGGTACCAGTTGGCGATTGCCCGGCGCAGCCGGACGATGCCCTTGGACACCGAGTAGCCGTGCGTGTCCGGCCGCTGCACCGCCTCGACCAGCTTGTCGACGATGTGCTGCGGTGTGGGACCGTCGGGGTTGCCCATGCTCATGTCGATGATGTCTTCACCGCGCCGGCGCGCAGCCATCTTCAACTCGCCGGTGATGTTGAAGACGTAGGGGGGCAGGCGCTTGATGCGCGGGAAATCAGCCATATTAACAGCCTTGGCTTTCGGCGTCGGGACGATGTCCAACGCCATCTGCGCCAAGCGCTTGTGCCAGAATTTTCATTGGGCATAATTTACCCGGATTCCCCGCGCGCTGCTGCTACGCAGCAGTGAATGAGTGAGTTGAGCGCGGGGCACATCGGAGAACGTTTGAAGCTGCACGCCGACGCCCGGACAAGCCTGAACACCGTCACCGCCTACGGCCCGGGATTTATCGAAATCAACGAAGCGCGCCACCAGGGGCACCTGCTGCTCACGCCCGATGCGCCGGCTCAACCTTGGGCCGCCGTCGGTTTCGACGCGCTGCGACCGGAGGATTTCGAACCGCTGCTGGCCTTGCAGCCGGAGATCGTGCTGCTGGGCACCGGTCGTCGACAGCGTTTTCCGCACCCGCGGTTGACGGAAGCGCTGACCCGCGCCGGCATCGGCGTCGAAGCGATGGATACGGCGGCCGCCTGTCGCACCTACAACATCCTGATGTCTGAAGGGCGCCGTGTACTCGGCGCGTTCCTGCTGGAGGAGTGACGCATCGATGCCCGTAGCGATAGACAAGAAGGTTCCGGATTTCAGCGCTGACTCGACCGGCGGGCCCATCCGACTTTCGACGCTCAAGGGCAGCACGGTCGTCCTGTACTTCTACCCCAAGGACAACACCCCGGGCTGCACCTCCGAAGGCGCTGACTTCGCCGCCGCCCTCAGGAAGTTCGCCCAGGCCGGCGCGGTGATTCTTGGTGTCTCGCGCGACAGCCTGAGGTCACACCAGAACTTCAAGGCAAAGATGGAATTTCCGTTCGAACTGATCGCCGACCCAGACGAAAAGCTGTGCGAAGCTTTCGGCGTG
>JBFINI010000322.1:0-4185 GCA_041611275.1 Burkholderiaceae bacterium | reverse complement strand
GTTCACGCTGCCTTCGTATCCGTACGTGTTCAAGATGATCAAGGACGTGATCCCGTACCCGAAGGAGACCGACCGCGAACAGGTCGAGGGCAAGTACCAACTGGTCAAGATGCACGACCGCGTCGGCCGCATGGCCGATACGTGGGAGTACTCGCAGGTGGCGCTGCCGCGCGCGCGCTTCCACCCCGAGCTGCTGCGCGAACTGATGCAGATGTGTCCGAGCGAGCTCGAACTGGATCCGCGCACCGTGATCCTGAAGCACGTCTACATCGAGCGGCGCATGACGCCGCTGAACATCTACCTGCAGCACGCCACCGACGCCGACCTCGATTCCGTGATCCGCGGCTACGGCCAGGCGATCAAGGACCTGGCCGCCGCCAACATTTTCCCCGGAGACTTGCTGTACAAGAACTTCGGCGTGACGCGACTCGGCCGCATCGTCTTCTACGACTACGACGAGATCGAGTACATGACCGACTGCAAGTTCCGCAACATTCCACCGGCACCGAACGAGGAGGCCGAGATGTCGGATGAACCGTGGTACCGGGTCGAAAAGGGCGACGTGTTTCCGGAGAACTGGGTGCCATTCCTGCTCGGCGACCCGCGCATCAAGGCCGCGTTGCTGAAGCACCACGCCGATCTGTTCACCGCCGAGTTCTGGCAGACGCGCAAGGAACGGATCCAGCGCGGGCTGCTTGACGACGTCTTTCCCTACCCAACCGAACGACGCTTCGCCAACCGCTTCGCTGCGGCGGGCTGATCATCGTCAAAGGCGAGCGGCGGCCTCAGTCGCCGCCTTGTCCAAGCGGCGGATAATTCGCTCCATTGTCGGGGCGGCCCTGCGCCGCCCTCAGTGCCGACGGTACTGCGGTGATGTCAGCGTCCGCTTACCGTGCCGGCCCGAGTGCTAATACGCTGCCAGGAGAAAATCATGTCCGACCCCGTGGTCATCGTTTCCGCCGCCCGCACGCCGATGGGCGGCATGCTCGGCGACTTCGCTTCGCTGCAGGCCTATCAGCTTGGCGCGGCGGCCATCAAGGCCGCCGTCGAGCGCGCCGGCATCAAGGGCGACGCGGTCGAAGAAGTGCTGATGGGCAACTGCCTGATGGCCGGCCAGGGCCAGGCGCCGGCGCGCCAGGCGGTGCTCGGCGCCGGGTTGCCGCAGTCGGCCGGCGCGGTGACGTTGAGCAAGATGTGCGGCTCGGGCATGCGCACGATGATGTTTGCGCACGACATGCTGGTCGCCGGCTCCGCCTCTGTTCTCGTGGCCGGCGGCATGGAAAGCATGAGCAACGCGCCGTACCTGATCCCCAAGGGACGCACCGGCTACCGCTACGGCCACGCGATGATGTACGACCACATGGCGCTCGACGGGCTCGAAGACGCCTACGAGCGCGGCAAGGCGATGGGCGTGTTCGCCGAGCAGTGCGTCGCCAAGTACAGCTTCACGCGTGAGGCGCAGGACAAGTTCGCCATCGCCTCGCTCGAGCGGGCGGCCAAGGCGAATACCGACGGCAGCTTCGCCTGGGAAATCACCCCGGTGAAGATCTCCGGCAAGGGCGGCGAAGTCGAGATCGCCAAGGACGAGCAACCGTTCAAGGCCAAGCCCGACAAGATCCCGGGGCTCAAACCCGCGTTCAAGAAAGACGGCACCATCACCGCCGCCAACGCCTCGTCGATTTCCGATGGCGCGGCGGCGCTGGTGCTGATGCGCGAATCGACGGCCAAGAAACTCGGCTGCAAGCCGATTGCCCGCATCCTCGCGCACAGCGTCCACGCGCACGCGCCCGAGTGGTTCACCACGGCGCCGGTCGGCGCCATCGAGAAGGTGCTGGGCAAGACCGGCTGGAAGGCTGAAATGGTCGATCTGTGGGAAGTCAACGAAGCCTTCGCCGCGGTGACGATGGCGGCGATGGTCGAGCACAAGCTGCCGCATGAGAAAGTGAATATTCACGGCGGCGCCTGCGCGCTGGGGCACCCGATCGGCGCCTCGGGCGCGCGCATCGTCGTCACCCTGCTCGGCGCGCTGAAGAAGACCGGCGGGCAGCGCGGGGTCGCGGCGCTGTGCATCGGCGGCGGCGAAGCAACGGCGCTGGCCGTCGAGATGGTGCGTTGAGCGGCGCCGGCAGCGCCGGACGATGACGGCGCCGGCAATTCTTGTCGTCGGCGCCAGCCGCGGCATCGGGCTGGAGTTCGTGCGCCAGTACCGTGCCAGCGGCGCCCGCGTCATTGCCACGTATCGTCGGCCGCAGGATGGCGAACGGCTGCTCGAACTCGGCGTCAGCGCGCTGGCGCTCGATGTGCTCGACCCCACGGCGATCGAAAATTTCGGCGAACGGCTGGCGGGCGAAACGCTGCAGACGGCGATCCTCAATGCCGGCATCTACGGCCCGCGCAGCCAGGGGCTGGAGCCGCCGACAATCGAGGAATTCGACCGCGTGATGCACACCAACGTGCTGGCCCCCATGCGTCTGTTGCCGCTGCTGGCGCCCCGGCTGGCCGCCGGCGGCCGCCTCGCCGTGCTGTCGAGCCGCATGGGCTCGGTGTCGCTGATGCAGTCCAGCTCGGGCTGGCTTTATCGCGCCAGCAAGGCGGCGCTCAATGGCGCGCTGAAAACGGCAAGCGTCGAACTGGGGCCAAAGGGCATCATCTGCCTGGCCTTTCATCCGGGCTGGGTGCGCACCGACATGGGCGGCAGCGGCGCCGATCTGGGCGTTGCCGACAGCGTCGCCGGCATGCGCCGCGTGCTCGCCGCGGCCGACGATTCGCACAACGGCCGATTTTTCAGCTACAACGGCGAGCCACTGACCTGGTAGCGAGGCACCATGGAAAGACGACGCATCAGCTCGGGATCAACCTTCGAGGCCGTGGGCGGCTACAGCCGCGCCGTGGTCGACGGCGACACCGTCTACGTCGCCGGCACCACCGGCTTCGATTACACGACCATGCAGATTGCCGAGGACACGCTCGAGCAGTGTCACCAGTGTTTCCGTAACATCGCCGCCGCGCTGGCGCAGGCCGGCTGCTCGCTGGACGACGTCGTTCGGGTGCGCTACTACCTCGCCGACGTGCGGTTCTTCGAACCGCTGGCGCCGGTGTTCGGCGAGTACTTCAAGAACGCGCGGCCGGCAGCCACCGCCATCATCTGCGGGCTGGTCGATGCGCGGATGAAAATCGAAATCGAGGTCACTGCACGCAATCCGGCGTTGCAGCGCTGAGGAGCAGGCGAGCAAGGCGATGAGGCAGCACCTGTCGATCCCGATGCTGGCGGCACTGCTGTTCGGCATCTTCGCCGCGCTGGCGGCGGCCTCCACCAAGCTGCTGCTGACCCGCTTCGCGCGCGAGGCCGGTGTCAGCGACTGGATCTTCATCGCCGTGCCGGCGCTGTTCGCGATGCTGTTCGCGCTGATCGTCTATCAGGGCGCCAGCAAACACGTGAAGACGGTCAACCAGTCCCTGTCGCGCGGCTTGCTGGTGGCCATCCTGAGCTGGGGCGCGTTCTCGGCGCTGGCCACCTGGGCCTGGTGCCTGCCCGAGCACTACGGCGACTGTTTCTCGCAGGCCTTGCTGGTCTCCGGCGCCGTCGGCGGCGGGCAGTTGCTGCTGGCCGCGCTGATCGCCGCGGCGATCACCGGCTATGCCATCCGCTCGCACCACTCGGGCGCGTGGAAGCTGAAGGATTGAGGCAATGCTGAAGGAAGAGCACCGGCTGCTGCGCGAGTCGCTGCGCGAGTTCGCCGCCAACCGGCTGGCGCCGAACGCCGCGGCCTGGGACCGTGAGCACACCTTTCCGAAGGAAGCGCTGGCCGAACTTGCCGCACTCGGCACCTTTGGCATCGCCGTGCCGGAGGACTATGGCGGCGCCGGCATGGACTACACGGCGCTGGCCATCGCGCTCGAGGAAATCGCCGCCGGCGACGGCGGCGTGTCGACGGTCATCAGCGTCAATAACTGCCCGGTGTGCGCGATCCTGATGGGTTTCGCCTCCGAAGCGCAGAAGAAACAGTTCCTGGTGCCGCTCGCTTCGGGCGCGGCGCTCGGCGCCTTCTGCCTGACCGAGCCGCACGTCGGCAGCAACGCGGCGGCGCTGCGCACCAGTGCCACGCGCGACGGCAGCGACTACGTGCTCAATGGCGTGAAGCAGTTCATCACCAGCGGCAAGCACGCCGACTACGCGATGGTGAT
>JBFINI010000321.1:0-4190 GCA_041611275.1 Burkholderiaceae bacterium | reverse complement strand
GGCGCCGGCAGCGGCGCCTGCATCGGTGCCTGACGGAAGCGATCCACCGTATCGGCCAGCCGGCGCAGGCGCCCGGTCAATGAATGGAACAGCACCAGCCCCGTGAGCAGCGCGAACAGCAGGCTGGCGGCGATCGCGCTGGCCGCCAGCGGCAGCACCGCGCCGCGCGACAGCGCCGAGGCCGGCGCGGTGTCGGAACCGAGCACCGCGTACAGATAGCCGCTCGGTCGCGCCGCGTCGCCGAGCGCGGCCACCGAGAAGATGCGTCGCGCGTCGGCATCGCGCGGATCGGTGCCGAGAATCGGCAGCGGCTCGGTCATCGACAGGAAGGCGCGCACCGGGGCCAGATCGACCATCAGCCGCACCGGCGCCTTCGGGCCCGAGAAGGCCAGCACGCGACCTGCCGCATCGAGCACGTAGACCTCGGCGGCCGGATTGACCTTCATGACGAAGGGCAGCAGCGCGGTGAGCCGCGGCAGATCGATCGCGCTGCCGTCGATCGTGCGGTTCTCGCGGGCGATGACCAGCGCCAGATCGGCGTTCATCCGCTGGTTGACCTCGTCGCGATACATGCCGCTGAAGTGGCTCATGAGCACCATGAAGACCACGCCGAGGAAGACGAACAGGACAGCCAGCACCATCGTCAGCCGCAGCGAAAGCGAGCGCAGCATCGCGGCGCTTCAGCGGCCGACTGGCGCGTCGGCGAACTTGTAGCCGACGCCCCAGACGGTCAGCAGTCGCTGCGGATGCGCGGCGTCGCGCTCGATCTTGGCGCGCAGCCGGTTGATGTGCGAATTGACCGTATGCGCGTAGCCATCGTGCGCGCCGCCCCAGATCGCATCGAGCAACTGGCTGCGCGTGTAGACGCGGCCAGGCGAGCGCATGAAGTGCGCCAGCAGATCGAACTCCTTGACCGTCAGCGTCAGTTCGCGACCCTCGAGCGTCACGCTGCGCGCAACGGGCCGCAGCACCAGATCGCCCGAGCGCAGTTCGGCCGCCGCTGGCGCGAAGGCCCCCGCGCGGCGGGCCAGCGCCTTGACGCGCGCGGCAAGTTCCATCACGTTGAACGGCTTGACCAGATAATCATCCGCGCCCATTTCCAGCCCGAGCACGCGCTCGGCGTCCGAGCCGCGCGCGGTCAGCATCAGGATCGGCACGTACTGCTGCGCGGCGCGCAGCCGCCGGCAGATTTCCAGCCCATCGAGCCCGGGCAGCCCGAGATCGAGGATCACCAGCGACGGCGGGCGCTCCTTCACCTGCGCCAGCGCTGCAGCGCCGTCGGCGCAGATGCGTACCTCGTGCGCCAGTTCGCCCATGTGCAGCGCGACCAGTTCGGCGAGGTCGCGTTCGTCTTCGACGATCAGGATCGAATCGAGCATCGGGGCCACCTGGCGCCCGCCAGGGGCGCCCACTGCAGATCAGGTTTGGTCGACAACGCGTCAACGCGATGACAAAGCGGTCAGCGCATGTCCGATTTGAGGAATCGTTCTCGCCGCCGCAACGGTTTCGTTAGAACTGCCGCCGAAACTGCCTGGCAGCTGATTGTCGACCGAGAACGCTGCCATGCCCAGCCCCAGGTTAAATGCCGAGACCCTCAGGCAATTGCGGCCGCGCCTGCACGCTTACGCGCGTCGCACGCTATGCGACGATGCCGATGCTGAAGACGTGACACAGGACACGCTGCTCGCCATGCTGCGGGCGCCGGTGCCTTTTCGCGGCGAAGCAGCGCTGCCGACCTACGCGACCGCCATCCTGAAGCACAAGATTGCCGATCTGGTGCGTGCACGCGTCGCCGAGCGTCGCGCTCAGGCGCTTGCTGCGGCCGAAGCCGGATGCCTGGTCGAATTCGCGCCAGATCCGTTCACGTCGCTGGCGCGCCGCCGTCGGCACGAGCGATTCTGGCCTCACTTGCGCACCAGGCTGCGCGCGCTGCCGGCACAGACGCGCGAAGCGTTTGTTCTGCGCCTGCTCGATGACTGTGATGTCGCAGCGACCAGCCACCGGCTGCGCATCAGCCGCAATCACGCGGCCGTTCTGACTTCTCGCGCGAAAAAGACGCTGCGCTGCACGTTGGACATGGCAGTGCTGGAGGAATGAGGGCTCGATTGACGCCATCGGCAGACGCGGCGCCGGGGTTGTTGCTGCAGTTCAATCGCAGAGAAAAAGGAAGCGGACTCGCAGCGTCGAGCCTGATCGATGCGCCGGTCTGACCTGGCATGAGCCGCCGCGATATGGCCGATAACGTTCTCAGGCAGGCCACGATAGCTGCAAGCGTCTGATTAGACGCGATTCGCGCTCGGCAACGCAGCCCGAGTGCGTAGAGAACTCAGGCAATTCGCGCCTGGGGCCGTATCGCCGTCGGCGCCATTCGCACGCCCATGGGCGTCCGTATCAGTTTGATCCAGCGTGCCTTGTGCCTGCCCGGTCGAATTCGGCGTCGATGTTGGCACGCGCCTTGCGTGCCTTGAGCTTGAAAGCAGCAGATTGCTCGATCAACAAGCGACGACGCACACGGCAGGCTGAGATGAACGCCAACCCTCGCATCCTGATCGTCGACGACGAACCGATCGTCCGCTGTAGCTATCAGCGGCTGCTGTCGGGTGCGCAATGCCGCACGTTGACCGCAAGCGATGGCGCCGAGGCGCTGAACGCGATGGACCGCGAGCCGTTCGATGTGGTCCTGCTTGACCTGCGGATGCCGGGCGAAGACGGAATCAGCGTGCTGCGCAAGATCAAGGCCGGCTGGCCGTCGAGTGAGGTGGTGGTCATCACCGGTTACCCGAGCATCGAGTCCGCGAGGCAGGCAGTGTGCGCCGGCGCCAGCGGCGGATACACGCCGATCTTGAAGCGAAGGGTCGAAGGCAGCATCGCAGCACCGATCACGCCGCAACACCGCGCGCGGAGAAAGTCACAACGCGGGCCGCGCTCGCATCGAGCGCTCAGCCTGCAAACTCATTGGAGCCCGACGGCTTTCGTTCGGCGGCGCCGGCCCTTGCGGCCTGACCTAGAGCAATCCCTCGGCAGCCGAAGGCGAAGGCAAGCGCAACTGTTGCGCAGCCGCAAACCTGGCAGGCGCAATGCGATCACCGCCTGAGGACCGATCGCATGCCCACCCTTCAGGCCATCGACCCCCAACTAGGGGCCGAAACATCACCAGTCGCGCGCCTCGCGAAACGACGCGCCGCCTCCTGCGTTCAGACGAAGCGGCCGAGACGGACCTGCGTATTGCCGGGCCGCAGGTGCTGCATTGACGGCATCACCAGCACCGTGTTGTCGTACGGCGCGGTCCAGACGATCCTCTCGCCGGTGTCAGGATCGCTGTCCTCGGCGATCGGCGTTCCGGCTTTTTCGATCACGCCCAGCCCCTCGAGTGGCACCAGAAAGCGGAAGTTCATCGAGCGGGCCACCACCGGCTCGGTCACGCGGACCAGCTTCTGCGCATCCGGCGGCGGCAGTTGCAGCCTGGGCGTGACCCATGCTGTTTCCACCACCCCGGTCGTGCGCAGGAAGCGCAGCAGCGTGTCGATCGCCACATCGGCGGCGGCCTTTTCCCAGTGCTGGCCGCACTCGATCAGCACCGCGCGTTTCGGGCTGGCCGGGTCGCCGAAGCCGCCGCGCTCGATCATCCGCAGGCCGGCCGGATGTCCGGTGTCGAGCAGCAGGTCGGCCGGCACGCCGATCGCGCGCGCGAACTCGGCGTTCTTCTCGACGGTGCCGCAGACCATGATCGGCCGGCACGGCTCGTGCATCGAGTGCAAATCGAGCAGGAAATCGGCGGCATCGACGAACGGCTGCAGCTGTCGGGCGCGGCGCAGTTCGATCGAATCACGCGGGCCGGCGAGCGCGGCGTCGGCCCAGACGCGGTTGTAGTCCTCGTCGAGGTAACGCGAGGCATTCGGATTGTCAAAGTCGAAGCGCGCGTAGGCCTCGACGTTGGCAAAGGCCAGCGTGAGTCGGCCGCACGCCGGCGCCACCCGCTCGCGCAGCAGCCAGTCGAGTGCGATCGCGCCGCAGAACTCGTTGCCGTGCGTCAACGCCTGCACCATCACGTTCGGCCCGGGCCGGCCCGAATCAAGCACGTGCACGTAATCGACACCGGCGTTGCCGGTACGATAGCCGCCGATATCCGGCGGCGTCAGTTCGATCGGAAAGGTTTCACTCACGGCGCAGCTCCGCTTCGATGTAGCTCC
>JBFINI010000320.1:0-4190 GCA_041611275.1 Burkholderiaceae bacterium | reverse complement strand
TCGGCTTCAAGCCGCGGCGCATGCAAGCGCGCGCGCCGCCAGTCGCCATTATGCGTTTTGCGCGCGCGATGCAAGGGCGGCGGCTTTCGCGCGTTTTCGCCGTCTTGGTCCCGCCGAGGCGTCATCACGCCGCGCGCGGCGCCGTCTAGACTCGTTCGGCAACGCTCCGATGCAGGCGATCCGCGACGTCATCATCATCGGTGCCGGGCCCGCGGGCACGGCCACGGCAGCGCGCCTGCACCAGCACGGCGTGCGCAATCTGCTGCTGCTCGACCGCGATCGGTTTCCGCGAGACAAGCCCTGCGGCGGCGGACTGACCGGGCGCGTCGACGAAGCGCTGGCGGCGCTGGACCTGGGACTGACGGTGCCGCACGTGCCATCGCAAGTGGCGCGCATCCGGTTTGCTGCTTTCGAACACAGCGCTTCGCTGGCCCGGCCGGTCAACCTCGTTCGCCGCATCGAGTTCGACGCCAGTCTGCTCCAGCAGGTGCGCAGGCGTGGCATCGAAGTGCGCACGGGCGAACGGGTTGAGCAGGTGGTCGTCGGCCGTGACGCGGCGACGGTGCGGCTTGACGGCGGCACCGAGCTCGCGGCGCGCGTGGTCATTGGCGCCGACGGCGCTGCCTCGGTGGTGCGCAAGCAGCTGTGCGGCAGCCGTCGGATGGCGCCGCATCGCCTTTTCATGCAGGAGATCCCGGCGCGATTGCCGGACTCGGCGATGATTTACGACTTCACGCCGATGCTGGCCGGCTTGCGCGGCTACTTGTGGATTTTCCCGTTGACCGATGGCCGCGCCAACGTCGGCCTGATGCACTACCCGTCGACGCGCCAGGTCGGCGGCGAGCTGCGGCGGGTGCTGCGCGACGGGCTGTGCCGCTACGGCATCGAACTGCCCGCGCGCGGCGCCAGGGGCTGGCCGGTGTGGGGCTATGAACCGGGCACGCCGGTGGCTGCGCCGCGGTTGCTCACTGTCGGCGATGCGGCCGGCATCGATGCCCTGACCGGGGAAGGCATCTCGGTGGCGCTCGAGCAGGCGATCGTTGCCGGCGATGCCGCCATGCGCGCCCTGCGCACGGGCGACTTCGGCTTCGCCGACTACGCGCGCGCGTTGCGTCAGGCGCAGGTCGGCCGCGAACTCGCGCTCGACCGCTGGCTGGCCGGCAAGCTGTATCAACCCGGCGCCGGCTGGCGCTACTGGCTGAGCCTGATGTTGTACGACCACGGCTTGGTCGACCTGTACGCGGCGCGCGTGGCTGGCACGGCCGCCCTTGCCGATCGCAGACTGCGCATCCTGCTGTCGCTTGCGGCGCATCTGCTGGTTGCCGGCCGCCGCCAGCAGCGGCTGGCCGCGGCGATCGGTCAGGCGGGTGCGACACTGGCTGCGGCTCATTGACCAGCGGCGTCGATCAGCCCGTCATCAGCGCCAGCAGCAGCGGCACGGTCAACGCCGATAACGCCGTGGACAACACCATGCTGGTGGCCACCGGCGCCTGCATCGCGTTGAACTCGCGCGCCATCAGGTAGACGTTGACGCCGACGGCCAGTGCAGCCAGCAGCACGACGGCCTGCGTTTCCAGCGGCGGCAGGCCGATGGCCCAGGCCAGCGCCCATACGGCCAGCGGCTGCGCGACCAGCTTGAGCACGGTGATCGCTACCGCCTCGCGCCAGCCGGAGCGGATGCCGTATTCGGCCAGCCCCATGCCGAGCACGATCAGCGACAGCGGCACGGCCGACTGGCCGAGCAGGGCCAGCGGTGCGTCGATCATCGCCGGCAATTGCCAGCCGGTCAGACCGAAGGCGGCGCCAACCAGCACCGACGAGACGACTGGGTTGGTGACGACATTGAAGGTCGTGCGGCCGAATCCGCGCAGCGATAGATCGCCGTGGCGGGCCCATTCGACCGACACGGTGACCAGCGTCCACAGCGTCAGCGAGTTGAACACCAGGACCAGCGCCACCGACGGCATCGCCGCGTCGCCCAGCGTGGCCTTGATGATCGGCAGGCCGAGCAACACGTTGTTGGCGAAGATGCCGCCCAGCGCGAATACTGACTGCTGCACGCCGTTCAGAGCGAACAGCCAGCGGCCGACAATCCGGCCGAGCACGAAGACGAGCAAGCAGCCGCCGAAGAAGGCGATCAGCAGCCGCGCATCGACCGGCGGCAGCCGCGACATGTCGGCCATCAGCCGGAACAGCAGCGCCGGCACGGCCACTGCGAAGACGAACTTGGCCAGTGCGTCGCTGACGCTTTTCGGCCAGCGACCGGACGCCGCCAGCAGGTAACCGCCCAGCACCAACAGGAACAGCGGTGCGGAGATCTCGAGCTGATGCAGGAACGAGGCCACGGCGCGCGCAGTTTAGGGCCGTCCTCGTCGCAATCGCCCGCGCGCGCCAGCGCGCGGTGCGCCTGTCCCGGCGTCTGTGCGGCACCGGCGTTTCGTTGGCGACGCTGCCGAACGCTCAGCCGGCCGGTGCTGCGTAGGTGATGAGATTCAGCATCGCACCCTGGGGATCGATGATCGTCGCCATCCTGCCGACGCCGGGAATGTCCTGCGGTCCCTGCACCAACTTGCCGCCCAGTTCGGTGGCCTTGCGCGCCGTGGCGTCCACATCGTCGACCGTGACGTAGCAGCCCCAGCTCGATGACATTCCTGAAGACTTGCCACCGACCGGGATAGCCATCACGCCGCCGACCGATGTCTCGCCGACCTTCACGACGTGATAGTCCCCGCCGGGCATTGCCATCTTCTCGGTGCGCCAGCCGAGCAGCGCGGTGTAGAAGCGCAGCGCCGCGTCGGGGTCGGAAGTCATCAATTCGCTCCAGGAAAATGCGCCTTGGGTCTTGAATGCGTCCATGCCGTGCTCCTCGCGTTGAGTTCCTCGCCGGATCGAGGGTCGATTCGGTCGACCGGGACGAGACACATCCTAGGCGCGCGCGGCGCGGCTGCGAACAGCCTGTCGAGGTGAGCCTCCGGCACGCTCCGGTCAGTGGTCCGAGACCGGCGCGCGCAACTCGGTACCATGCGGTCGCACACCCGCAGGGAGGAACCTCCGATGATTCTCGAAGTTGCCGACATCCGCATTCCGCCTGGCCAGCAGGCCGCCTTCGACGAGGCGATCCAGCGCGGGGTGGACACCGTCATCAGCAAGGCGAAGGGATTTCGCGGCTACAAGGTCAACAAGGGCATCGAGTCGCCCGAGCGTTATCTGCTGATGATCTTCTGGGAAACGCTGGAGAACCACACGGTGGATTTCCGCGGCTCGGAGGCATTTGCGCAATGGCGCGCGATTGTCGGCCCGTTCTTCGCGCAGCCGCCGCAGGTCGAGCACTTTACGCTGCTCGCCAAATCTGGCGGCGAATGAACATGGCGGCGCGAGCCTAACCGACCGCCTGCTCGACCGGCTCGTAAGCGATGACCTGATTGCGGCCGAGCCGCTTGGCGTCGAGCACGCAATCGTCGGCTGCCTTCAGCAGAGCGTGACTCGATTCCGGCACCTGGATCGAGTCCGCGATCCCGGCCGAAAAAGTGTTGCCGACCAGCGCCACTGATTCGTGCCTGAACGACGAGTTCCGCCATAGTTTCAGCAGCGTGGCGACTTTGCGCTGCGCTTGCGGCGCGGCCGTGCGCGGCATCAACAGACAGAATTCCTCGCCGCCATAGCGGCAGGCCACATCGCTCTTGCGCAGCCGCTGCCCCAGCAGCTTGGCGAACGCCGCCAGCAGCATGTCGCCGACCAGATGGCCATGCTGATCATTGACCTGCTTGAAATGATCGAGATCGATGATCGCTATCGCCAGCGGCTGCCGATCGCGGGCCGCCAGGGCCAACATCGACGGCAGCACATCGTTCAGGTGCCGGCGGTTGAACAGCCCGGTCAGGAAGTCGCGCACCGCCTGCCGCTCGAGTGCGGCTTGCAGCGCTTCGACCTCGTCGACCTTCTGCGCCAACTGACGATTGGTCGCCTCCAGCTCCGCTTTGGCGCGCTCGGTCGAGCGGCGGCGCGCGTCGATCACGTCGCGCTCTCGTTGCAGCCGCAGCAGTTCGGTCTGCAATGAGGCGGCCTGCTGCCGCGCGGTTGCGGCCCGCTGCGCACGTTCAACGTGCAACTGCTGCCAGCAGCGCAGCGCCGCCAACGCCTGCGTAGGATCGCCCAGCTGTTCGTGAATGTCGGCCAGCGTCTGGAAGAAC
>JBFINI010000319.1:0-4197 GCA_041611275.1 Burkholderiaceae bacterium | reverse complement strand
TACCTATGCCTGATCGCGTTGGTGTTCGTGTTGATCAATCTGATCGTCGATCTGCTGTACTTCGCCGTCGACCCGCGCCTGCGCATCGACCGCGCCTCGCTGGCACATTGATGGACGGCCCCCCACGCCCGCTGCGTTCGCCGCGCTCCGCGGGGGCGTTCAGTGGGTTCTAGGGTGGCCGGGCGGGCACTGAGGTGAACGCCTACCTTGGCCTCGCGCTGAAGTCGCCGGTGTCCTTCGTGCTGGCTGAGCACGAAAAGCTGACCGCGATCCGCCGCGACCTGCACGCGCATCCGGAAATCGGCTTCGAGGAGCACCGTACTGCGGCGCTGATTGCCGAGCGCCTGCGCCATTGGGGCATCGAGGTGCATACGGGTGTCGGCCGTACCGGCGTGGTCGGCGTGATCCGTGGCCGGCAGGACGGCTCGGGTAGGGCGGTCGGGCTGCGCGCCGATATGGATGCGCTGCCGATGCACGAGGAGAACGAATTCGCGCATCGCTCGACCCGGGCCGGGATGATGCACGGCTGCGGCCATGACGGGCACACGACGATGCTGCTCGGCGCCGCGCAGTATCTGGCGGCAACACGACACTTTGACGGGACTGCTTACGTCATCTTTCAGCCCGCCGAAGAAGGCTTTGGCGGTGCCAAGGTGATGATCGACGACGGATTGTTCGTCCGCTTTCCGTGCGACGAGGTCTACGGATTGCACAACTGGCCGGCGCTGC
Organism: Burkholderiaceae bacterium; assembly: GCA_041611275.1. Taxonomy (GTDB): domain Bacteria; phylum Pseudomonadota; class Gammaproteobacteria; order Burkholderiales; family Burkholderiaceae_F; genus JADJWR01. Next base: position 3,468 of record JBFINI010000319.1, on the reverse strand, counting down.
CGGCCGGCCATATTGGCCTGAATCCGGGGCCGATGATGGCCGCCGCCGACCGCATCGAAATCACCATCAGTGGCCGTGGCGGCCATGCTGCGCATCCGCATCTGACGGTCGATCCGGTGTTGATTGCCGGCCACATCATCACCGCCGCGCAGAGCATCGTTTCGCGCAATGTGGCGCCGATCGACGCTGCGGTGGTCTCGTTGTGCTCGTTGCAGTCTGGCAATCCCGGAGCGTTCTCCGTAATGCCGCGCGAAGCGAAGCTGGTCGGCACGGTACGCGCCTTTCAGCACAGCATCCAGGACATGATCGAGCGCCGGCTGAGCGAACTGGTGCAGGCGACCGCGCGCGCCTTCGGCGGCGAAGCGACCGTGCACTACCAGCGCATCTATCCGGCAACGATCAATCATGCGCCGCAGTACGAACACGCACTGCACGTGGCCGAGGACCTGGTCGGTCGTGAGCGCGTCACGCGCAACCTGCCGCCGAGCATGGGCGCTGAGGATTTCGCCTTCATGCTGCAGGCGCGACCGGGCTGCTACGCGCGGCTCGGCCAGGGCGGCATCGATGGCGGCTGCTGGCTGCACAACAGTCGATATGATTTCAACGACGCGGTGATCCCGCTCGGCGCGGGCTTTCTCGCCGCGCTGGCCGAGCGGCGCATGCCGCTGGCCCATCCATGAAAACGCGAGGAGACAAGCCCATGAGGCTGCGTTCGGTGACCGGAGCGACGGGAGTCGTCAACGTGCGTGGCGCTGCCGGTGTCGGCGGCAACCAAGTTCCCCAACCAGGGCGAGGCAGAGGAATGCCGACACCGTGCGGCTTGCTGACAGTCAAATGTTCCTGCCGTGGACGACGGTGAAGTGACCGCTTAGTCGCACGGAACATCCAATCATCAAGGACTGACGAGCATGCAGCAGACTCTCGCCCGTTTCTGGGACAGCGACGTCGCCTACAGCTTCCGCACGTCGCCGGTGGCGATCGTCGCGTTTGTGGTCGCCGTCGTGCTTATCTTCTCGGCGGTGTTCGCCGACTGGGTTGCGCCCCACAATCCGTTCGACCTGGCGACGATCAACCTGCTCGATGCTTCCAAGCCGCCGGCGTGGGAAGCCGAAGGCGAGGCCAAATTCATCTTCGGCACCGACGACCAGGGCCGCGATGTCTACTCGGCGATCCTCTATGGGATGCGCATCTCGCTGCTGATCGGCATTGCTTCGGTGATCCTGTCGGTCGTCCTCGGTGTCGGCCTTGGCCTGCTCTCGGGCTATGTTGGCGGCCGGCTCGACGCCTTCATCATGCGCGTGTGCGACGTGATGCTGTCCTTCCCGGCCATTCTCGTCGCGCTGCTGATCGACGGTGTGTTCCGCGCTGCGCTACCGCGCGAGGCGCACAGTGAATTGGCGTTCTTCGTGCTGGTGCTGGCCATCGCGCTGTCGGGCTGGGTGCAGTACGCGCGCACCGTGCGCGGCTCGACCCTGGTGGAGAAGAACAAGGAATACGTGCAGGCGGCTCGGGTCATCGGCGTATCGCCGCTGGCGATCATGGGCCGGCACGTGCTGCCCAACGTGCTCGGGCCGGTGCTGGTGCTGGCCACCGTGCACATCGCGACCGCGATCATCACCGAGGCGACGTTGAGCTTCCTCGGTGTCGGTGTGCCGCCGACCACACCATCGCTGGGCACGCTGATCCGCATCGGCAACGAATTCCTGTTCTCCGGCGAATGGTGGATCACCATTTTCCCGGGAGTGGCACTGGTGCTGCTGGTGCTGTCAGTCAATCTGCTCGGCGACTGGCTGCGCGATGCGCTCAATCCCAAGCTGCAGTGAGCCTGCGGCAACGAAAAGTTACCGTCGATGTCGAATTCCTTTGTTAGCGTTGGGGCGAGCGCAGCGTCGGCTGCGCTACTGGCAAAGGAGGCGATCATGAAAGTCGCGTTGCTGGGTCTGACCACCGCCGCGCTGCTTGCCGGATGCGCGACGGAGCCGTTTTCCTACCTCGATGGCCGGCGCTATTTCCGTGCCGAGATGAACACGCATAACGCGTCGGTCGTCTCGGTCGACGGCAAGCATTACGTGCAGAACCCGGTGCGCATTGAACCCGGGCGGCGGATGATCGTGCTGCAGGCGCCGCCGGTCGCCGGCTTCCGTTTCGGCACCGAGCGGACGATGGAACTCGACATCGAGCCGTGCAAGCGCTATTACTTCGCGGCCGTCCGCAAGACGGCGCTCGACCAGGACTGGCAGCCGCGCATCGATTACGTCGAGCAGATTGCAGGCTGCGATCCGTTGAAGAAATGAGGCTACGTGTCGGCGCCGCTGCTTGACGTCCGCAATCTGCGAGTCGAGTTTCCGACTCGGCGTGGAACGCTGCTCGCCGTCGACGACGTTTCGTTCTCGATCGCGCCGGGCGAAGTGCTCGGCGTGGTCGGTGAATCGGGCGCCGGCAAGTCGCTCACAGGCAGCGCGGTGATCGGGCTGCTCGAGCCGCCCGGACGCATCGCACGCGGCGAGGTCAGGCTCGACGGTTCGCGCATCGACACGCTGCCGCCCGATGAGATGCGCAAGGTGCGTGGCCGCGAGATCGGCGCCATCTTCCAGGATCCGCTGACCTCGCTCAATCCGCTGTATACGGTCGGCCAGCAATTGATCGAGACGATCACCACGCATCTGAATATGTCGCAGCAGCAGGCGCGCGCGCGGGCGGTCGAACTGCTCGCCGCCACCGGCATTCCGGCGGCGGAGCGGCGCATCGACCACTATCCGCACCAGTTCTCCGGCGGCATGCGCCAGCGGGTAGTCATCGCGCTGGCGCTGGCCGCCGAACCGAAGCTGGTGATCGCCGATGAGCCGACCACCGCGCTCGATGTGTCGATCCAGGCGCAGATCATCCAGCTGCTGAAATCGCTGTGCCGCGAGAAGCGAACTGCGGTGATGCTGATCACGCACGACATGGGAGTGATCGCCGAGACCGCCGATCGCGTCGCGGTGATGTATGCCGGCCGCATCGCCGAGATCGGCCCGGTGGCCGATGTCATCCACCGGCCGCAGCATCCGTATACAGTCGGACTGATGGGCTCGATCCCGAGCATGGAGCACGAGATCGAACGGCTGGCGCAGATCGAAGGCAGCATGCCGCGGCTGACCGAAATTCCGCAAGGTTGTGCGTTCCACCCGCGCTGCGACAAGGCGTTCGCCCGCTGCAGCCGTGAGCGGCCCGGGCTGATGCCGGCCGGCACCTCGCAGGCGGCCTGCTGGTTGCACGACGCCGGCGGCGAAAGGAGGGCGGCGTGACGATGTTCAGCCACGGTGGCGACCCGACAGCGTCCGCCGCACAGCGCCGCCGGCGCGCCGCCCCGCCGCCGCCGTCAGCCGGCGACGACTTGTGCTTCGCCCAGCCATGAGCGCCGTGCTGAAATCCGCCGCCGATGCCGTCGACCACGGCGAGGTGATCGTCAAGGCCGATGGCATCGCC
>JBFINI010000318.1:0-4202 GCA_041611275.1 Burkholderiaceae bacterium | reverse complement strand
CTGCGACTCGACGTGGCATCACTATGTCAACGTCAATCTCGACGGCACCGGCGCTGCGCCCCGGCAAGGACTGGGAAGCTGGAGCGGTGGCGCACCGGGCGCAGGCACGTTCACGCCTTCGGCGGCGCTGCAGAAGATCTACGCCTACTACCGCAACATCCTCAGCTGGCTGCAACCTGCGAACCGGACGTTCTGCCGACTCTGGCTCGATCTGGTCGCGATCCGGTTCCGGCCCGAAATCTTCGAGGAACTGCTCGACGCGCCGCGACTGACGAACTGGCGCGATCTGGTCGGGCTCGGCCGGGACGGCGCGCGTCTGCTGGCGTACGCACACGGCGAGGAGGCCGCCACCGACATGGTCGCGGGCTTCCTGCGCTCCGAGCCTGAATTGCAGGAAGTCGGTGACGCCATCGCCGGCAGCGACATCGCCCGCACCGTCATCGACCGCGACGATATCGTCCACGGCGTGCTGGGCGCGATGCTGGTCCGCGTGGCCACGCTGCTGCCGGAGCAGGCGGACGAAAAAGTGGCGACCGAGGTACTTGCCAAGGGCCCGCAGCCGCACCTGAAGGAGATCCGCTCCGACGTCTGGCGCGCGATCGAACTCGGCCTGTCCGACGCCGCGCAGCGCATCGAACGCACGCGTCCTCTGCTGAAGATCAAGCCGGCGAAAGCCGCCACGAAGGAAGAAGCCGAGGTCGTCTGACCCTAGGTGGCCGCAGGCCCCGAGCACGGCGGTCACGCCAGCGCGACCGCCGTGCGCACTCTTTTCGTCGCGTATGCGCTCAGCCGTCATCAAGTGGGCGCTTATGACGGTCACCGCGCATACGCGAGGAATCTCATCGCCACCGGGGCGATTGCAACCGTTCCGGCCTGCTCGCTCACGCAGTCCGGAACGCAGGCATAAGACAGGTCGCGAGCCGCTGCTACGCTCGCCAGATGAAAAGCCCCTTCGTTGAACTTGGCTTGTCGCCCGAGCTGGCGCAGGTCCTGAACTCCCTTGGCTACGAGGAACCGACGCCGATCCAGCGCCAGTCGATCCCGCCGCTGCTGGCCGGGCGCGATCTGCTCGGCCAGGCCGCCACCGGCACCGGCAAGACGGCTGCTTTCGCGCTGCCGCTGTTGCAGCGGCTGCTGGCCGCGCAGCGCAAGCCGGGCAACGTGGCCGCGCTGGTGCTGGTGCCGACGCGCGAGCTGGCGATCCAGGTGGCCGAGGCCTTGCACAGCTACGGCAGCAAATTGGGCGCGGTGGTGCTGCCGATCTACGGCGGCGCCGAGTTCGGCCGCCAGGCGCAGGCATTGAAACGCGGCGTGCACGTGGTGGTGGCCACCCCGGGCCGCGCGCTCGATCATCTGCGCCGCGGCACACTGGCGTTGCATGCGGTGCAGACCGTGGTGCTCGACGAAGCCGACGAGATGCTCGACATGGGTTTTGCCGAAGACCTCGAGCTGATCCTCGAGGCGGCACCGGCCGAGCGGCAGACGGCGCTGTTCTCGGCCACGCTGCCGCCGCGCATCGCGGCGATCGCCGACCGCCACCTGCGCGATCCCGAGCGCGTGCTGATCGCGCGCGAGAAGACCGAGAAAGGCGCGCTGCCGCGCGTGCGCCAGACCGCCTACATCGTGCAGCGCGCGCACAAGGTGGCCGCACTCGGCCGCGTGCTTGATCTGGAGTCGCCGACACTGGCGCTGGTCTTCGCGCGCACGCGCACCGAGGTCGACGAGCTGGCCGAGAAGCTGCGCGGCCGCGGCTACCAGGTGGAACTGCTGCACGGCGGCCTGTCGCAGGACCAGCGCGACCGCGTGATGAAACGCGTGCGCGCGGGCAGCGTCGAGCTGCTGGTGGCCACTGATGTGGCCGCGCGCGGGCTCGACGTGGAGCACCTGTCGCACGTGGTCAACTTCGACGTGCCAGCGTCGCCGGAGAGCTACGTGCACCGAATCGGCCGCACCGGCCGCGCCGGCCGCGAAGGCGTGGCAATCACGCTGCTCGAGCCGCGCGAGCACCGGCTGCTGCGCAACATCGAGCAATTGACCAAGCAGAAGATCGATGTGGCCACTGTGCCCACACCGATGGACGTGCGCGCCCGAAGGCTCGACATGACGCGCGGCGCGCTGCGCGCGGCACTCGAAGAAGGCGAGCTCGACAGCTTCCGCGTGGTGACCGACGCGCTGGCCAGCGAGTTCGATCCGCTCGATGTCGCCGCCGCCGCGGTGAAGCTGGCGCACCAGACGCTGCAGGCCGATGCCGCGCACGATGAGGAGCACATTCCGTCGATCGACCCGCGTGCGGCGCGCGAGCCATGGACAAAGAAAGGCAAAGGCGCCGGCAAGACGACTCGCGAGACGCGTGGCGCCGGCGCAGGCGCACGCGGTGAGGCCGGCGCATTCGGCGTCGCACCGCCGCGGCGCGCCGCGCGCGATGACGCTGCTGTGGCGCGCAGCGCGGCGCCGGCCCGGCACAAGCCCGCCGGCGGCAGACCCAGGCCACCGGGGCGCGGACCGACGATGGTCCGCGTCTTCGTCGGCGCCGGCCGCAGCGCCGGGCTGCGACCGGCCGATCTGGTCGGCGCCATCGCCAACGAGGCCGGCGTCAGCGCGCGCGAGATCGGCGCCATCGAGATCGAGGAGCGGTTCGCGCTGGTGGAGGTCTCCGATCACATTGCCGAGGACGCGATCCGCGCATTGCGCGAAACGTCGCTGCGCGGCCAGCGGGTGACGGTGCGCCGCGATCAGCCGAAACGCGCGGCGCGCTGATCGCGAGTCAAGCATCGACAGTCGTCGCGGGAGACGCGCCGCGTGCGCGCCGCCATGCCCTGTACGGTCGTGATGGCATTGAGCGACGGTCGCGCCCCGCTGCGGCTTGTCCTGGAAAGTAGCGTGAAGGACACTGCGGCCATGCCGGTCACGCGCCCTCAGTTGCTGTCGACACTGCACCGGGCGTTGGAGTCCGATGCCGCCGTCGATGCCGCCTGGGAAGGCGGCAGCGCCGCCTTTGGCCGTCTCGACGAGCTGTCGGACCTGGACGTCGTCGCGGTCGTTGCCGACGATGCGGTGGACGCCACGTTCGCGAAGGTCGAACGGGCGCTGAACGAGCTGTCGCCGGTGACGCTGCGGGTCGTCATGCCGGCGGCAGGCGGCATCGCGCAACGGTTCTATCGCCTGCGCGATGCTGGCGAGTTCCTGGTCGTCGACCTGGTGTTGTTGCGGCGGAGCGATCCGCTGCAGTTTCGCGAGGAAGAACTGCATGGTCGCGGCAGGACCTGGTTCGACCGCACCGGCATCCTGGTCGAAGTCCACCTGGATCGCGCCCAAGAACAGGCGGCGGCACGAGAACGGATTGCGGCGCTGCGCGCGAGCTTCGAAATGTTCCAGCACCTGGCCACCAAGGAGCGCAGACGCGGCCACGGCGCCGATGCGCTGGCGTTCTATCAGGCGTGGACATTGCGACCGCTGGTCGAAGCGTTACGGCTGCTGCACGCACCGGATACACGCGTCTTCGGTCTGCGCTACCTGGCGCGCGACCTGCCGCCGCCGGTGGTGCGGCGGGTGGAAAACCTCTGCTTCATTCGCGATCTGCCGCACCTCGCCGAGGCGCACGACGAGGCGAAGCGCTGGTTCGCCGAGTGCATCGAGCGCCTGGAGCGTCTGGGACCGGGGGCGGGCCTGCCCTGAGCGACAGCTGGGCGCGCCGGCGCCCCACGGCGCGCCACCGCGCCTGCATCATTCGTACCCACGACCGACCCACGACCGCAAGACGAAACCCATGACCCTTTGCCGCCGCCATTTCCTCGCCGCCACCGCGGCGCTTGCCACGCCCATGCTGGTCCGCGCGCAGCATCACGGCCATCACCAGGGCCAGTTCGAGCGGCTGAACCAGCCGGGCCGCGTCGATCTGCCGGAGATTCACGCCCAGCAGGCGGTGACCGACAGCCCGGCACCGCGCGCAGCCGCGCAAGGCAGCTGGCGGCCGCGCGCGCCGCTGCCGATCCCGCGCACCGAGATGGCCTGGGCGGTGGCTTATCGCAACCGCGTGCATCTGGTCGGCGGGTATGCCGAGCAGCGCGTCGACAAGCCGTATCACCACGCGTACGACCCGGCAGCCGATGCGTGGCAGGAGTTGCCGCAACTGCCTCGCGGCGCCAACCACGTCGGCGTGGCGACGCTCGGCGAACGGCTGTATGCGTTCGGCGGTTTCGTCG
>JBFINI010000317.1:0-4221 GCA_041611275.1 Burkholderiaceae bacterium | reverse complement strand
TGCGCCGCGGTCGGCGAGCGCGTTTGCCATAGTGACCTCCAAGGTAACAAGCGAACAGAACAACGAACTACGTCGATCCGGCTTGCCTTGTCGATCGGTCAAGCCGCGTCGACGTCCCGACTGCATTGTGCCCACGGACGGGAAAGGATTTGTGCTCTGCGTCAAGAAGTCGCGGTCGGCTTCGCGAGGGCGAATTCAACGCGGGCGGCCGCTGTCTCCTTGACAGAAGGCATGACAAGGACGCCTCAACGCTGCCCGCGCATCGGCAGGCCGAAGGCGAAAAAAAAACTCAGGCGCGTTTGGACGAAGCGGCGCCGGCTACGAGAACCCCTGCGCCGCCATCTTGCGGCGAATGAAGGCGATCTGCGTCTGCAGTGGCAGCTCTTTGGGGCAGACGTCGTGGCAGGCGAGCAGTGACATGCAACCGAATACGCCGTCGTCATCGCCGACCAGTTCGTAGTAGTCGTCGTCGGTACGGCCATCGCGCGGATCGAGGCGGAAACGGGCGATCTTGTTCAGGCCCACCGCACCGACGAAGTCCTTGCGCATGCGCGCCGTGCCGCAGCCGGCCACGCAACAGCCGCATTCGATGCAGCGGTCGAGCTCGTAGATCTGCTCGGCGAGCTCGGGCTCCATCTTTGCTTCGATACGCGTCAGATCGAACTCCTGCTCCTTGGTGTGCACCCAGGTCTGCAGCCGTTCGGCCATCGCCCGCATCCACTTGCCGGTGTTGACCGAGAGATCCGCGATCAACTCGAACACCGGCAGCGGCGCCAGCGTGATGTCGGGACCGACGTTCTTGGTCAGCGTGCGGCAGGCCAGCCCGGGGCGACCGTTGATCATCATGCCGCAGCTGCCGCAAATGCCGGCACGGCAGACGAAGTCGAACGACAGCGACGGGTCCTGCTTGTCGCGGACCTCGTTCAGGGCGATGAACAGCGTCATGCCGTCGGCTTCCTCGACCTCGTAGGTCTGCACGCGCGGCTTATCGCCTGCATTGCTCGGGTTGAAGCGCACGATGTGCAGGCGGATCTTGTCGCCGGTCTTCACGTGGGTCTGCGGAACAGTGCTCATCGGGCGGCTCTCTATTGCGCGGTGGTCATTCGGCGGCGGTCATTCGGCGGCTTTGGCCAGCGGCTGCGGCAGCGGTTCGTCGATCCGTTCATTGCGGCCACGCAGGCGCTGGGGCAGCAGATCCTCGAACGGCATCACCGCTTGCTGGATCGCGATGCGGTCGGCGCTGGCCATCTTCGCCTTCAGTGCCTCGATCTCGGCCAGGCGAGCCGGCGTGTCCGGATGATCGACATAGTCCTTGGCGCCGTAGCCGCGCCAGCCCGGTGGCAGTTCCATCTTCGTCACGTCGAGCGGCTCGTAGGCCAGCGTCGGCAATGCATCGGCATCGTTCTTCCAGGTGGCCAGCGTGCGCTTGAGCCATTCGGCATCGTTGCGCCGTGGAAAGTCGTGGCGGAAATGCGCGCCGCGGCTTTCGGTGCGCACCAGCGCGCCGTAGGCGATGGTCAGCGCCAGCTTGATCATCTTCTGCGTGCGATAGGCGGTGACCAGTTCCGGATTGGCGCCCGTGGCCTTGTACGGCACACCGATGTTGCGGCTGCGCGCGTGAAGCTGCTGCAGCGTGTCGACCGCCTGCTGCAGCTTCTCGCCGGTGCGGAAGATGCCGACCTTGTCGGTCATCAGCGTCTGCATCTCGGCTTTCAGCACCGAGGCGCTCTCGGTACCCTTGCCGGCCAGCAGCGCATTGAGCTTGCCCTGCTCAGCGTCGACGAAATTGCGCACCAGGCCCAGTGGAATGTCGAGTTCTTCGCGGTCGCAGAAGTCGGCGATGAACTCGCCGACGATCATGCCGGCCACCACCGTCTCGGCCACCGAGTTGCCGCCCAGGCGGTTGAAGCCATGCATGTCCCAGCACGACGCTTCGCCAGCAGCAAAAAGGCCCTTGAGCGTCGGGCTTTCGCCGGTGGGCAATGTGCGCACGCCGCCCATGGTGTAGTGCTGCGCCGGGCGCACCGGGATCATGTCCTTGGTCGGGTCGACACCGAGGAAGTAATGGCAGATGTCGAAGACCTCGCGCAGGTTGTGCTTGATGTGCGCTTCGCCCAGCAGCGTGATGTCGAGCCAGACGTGCTCACCGAAGCGCGATTTCACCCCCTTGCCCTTGCCGATGTGCTCTTCCATGCGCCGGCTGACCACGTCGCGGCTGGCCAGCTCTTTCTTCTCCGGCTCGTAGTCGGGCATGAAGCGGTGGCCGTCGACGTCCTTCAGCAGGCCGCCGTCGCCGCGGCAGCCTTCGGTGACCAGGATGCCGGCCGGGAAGATGCCGGTCGGATGGAACTGCACCGCCTCCATGTTGCCGAGCGCCGCCACGCCCGTCTCCAGCGCGATCGCGTGGCCCATGCCTTCGCAGATCACCGCGTTGGTCGTGACCCGATAAATCCTGCCGGCGCCGCCGGTGGCAATCGCCGTGGCCTTGGCCACATAGGCGGCGAGTTCGCCGGTGATCAGATCGCGCACCACCGCGCCGAAGCAGCGCTTGCCGTCGTGGATCAGCGCCAGCGCCTCGACCCGTTCGTGCACGGTGATGCCGTCGCCGATCGCCCGGTCGCCCACGGCCTGCAGCATGGCGTGGCCGGTACCGTCGGAGACATAGCAGGTGCGCCACTTCTTGGTGCCACCGAAGTCGCGCTGCGCGACCAGGCCGTGCGCCTCGTCGCGCTCGGTGATCGTCACCTTCTGGCCATTGATGATCACCGTGCGGTCGCCCTTGCGGATGCGGCTCCACGGCACGCCCCAGGCGGCGAGTTCGCGCACGGCCTTGGGCGCGGTGTTGACGAACATGCGCACCACCTGCTGGTCGGCACCCCAGTCGGAGCCGCGCACGGTGTCCTCGAAGTGCACGTCCTCGTTGTCACCCTGGCCCTTGATCACGTTGCCCAGGCTGGCCTGCATGCCGCCCTGCGCCGCCTTGCTGTGCGAGCGCTTCGGTGGCACCAGCGACAGCACGATCGCGTCGTGCCCGCGCCGCTTGGCGGCGATGGCCAGGCGCAGGCCGGCCAGCCCGCCGCCGATGACCAGCACATCGGTGTAGACGATCTTCATTTGGTCGGACTCCCTGCCGGCACCATCCAGGTCGGCACATAGGGTTCGCCGACGCGGTCGCGATGTTCGTAGCCGATCTTCATGTAGGCGGCCAGCGTGGCCAGGCCGAGCACGACGAAGAACACCGTCAGGCCCCATTTGACTCGCTGCAGGTTGCGCCGCGAGGCGGCGGGATCCTTGCCCTCGAACCAGCCCCATTTGACGGCGACCCGATACAGGCCGACGCCACCGTGGATTTCGACCGCGAACAGAAGCACCAGATACAGCGGCCACCAGCGGCCGCTCCAGACGCGGTCGGCCGATTCAAACGGACCGATCAGCCCCGGATGCATCAACATCTGGTACAGGTGGACCGAGGCGAGAAAGAACAGCGCGAAGCCGGTCAGCACCTGCCACCACCACAGCGTCGTGTCCGAGTGGGCCAGCAACGCGCGGTGACCGGCAAAGGCGCGCCATTGGCGGAAGTTGGCCGGGAACTTGCGCATCGCCAGGAACGCGTGCAGCACGATCAGCGACAGGACACCGAAAACGATCACCGAGACGATGCCCGGGTAGGACTGGCCGAAGATGAAGTAGCCCTCGAACATCTTGGTGATCGTCCACATGAAGTCGGGGCCGATCAGGATCGACGAAACGAAGAACATGTGGCCCCACATGAACAGCGCCAGCACCAGGCCGCTGACGCTCTGTGCGACGTCCATCCGCGCCGGCCAGCGGCTCTTGCGCGGCTTGTCGCCGAGATCGAGTCCGGCAATGACGTCGGTGTGGGTATTCATTCGGGCCTCCGCGTGCGCCGCAGTGATGGCGTAACGAGCAACAGGCGCAAATTTCCGCTGAGCGCGGACAGCTGGCATGACCTAGATCAACGGAGCCCGCAACGACGCAGCGCAGCGTAAACAGTTGCCGGCCGAGGCCCGGGTTGTTGATCTCACGCAAACGGCTACCGACGTGAACGGAGAACATCCGGTCCAAATGCAGACGGGGACGTGACGCTCCCCGCTACGGCAGCAGAGGCCTCTCATGTACCCGATCATCCGCCGCGAAGCGTTCTCGGACACCACTTTCCTGTGGGAAGTACTGGCGCCTGACGTGGCCAAGTCCGCCGAG
>JBFINI010000316.1:0-4229 GCA_041611275.1 Burkholderiaceae bacterium | reverse complement strand
GTGCTCGCCAATGATCTCGTCGCGCGACAGCCGGTCGAACTCCGGGTCGCCGGTCGAGCCGAGCGCGAACTCGGTGCCGAGGAAGGCGTCGAGCGCGTCAAGCAGTTGCAGCTTGTTGCGGATCGACAGCTCGATGTTGATCCGCTCGATCGCGTCGGTGTAGTCACCCATCCGCTCCAGCGGAATCACCACGTCTTCGTTCAGCTTGAAGGCGTTGGTGTGCCGCGCGATCGCCGCCGTCTTGGCGCGGTCTAGCCAGAACTTCTTGCGCGCCTCGCTGCTCACCGCAACAAAGCCCTCGCCGCTGCGCGCGTTGGCAATGCGCACCACCTCGCTCGCCGCGCGCGCCACCGCCGCCTCGTCATCGCCGACGATGTCGCCGATCAGCACCATCTTCGGCAGCCCGCCGCGGCGCGACTTGGTCGAGTAGCCGACCGCGCGTAGGTAGCGCTCGTCGAGGTGCTCCAGCCCGGCGAGCAGCACCGGCGTGTTCTCCTCGTCGGTCGACGCCTTGCGGTTCGGGTGCAGCGAATCGAGGTAGTCCTTGATGTCGACGATCGACGGCACCGCCTCGCGCGCCGCGCCAAAGAACTCCAGGCACACCGTGCGCACATGCCGCGGCATCTTGTGCAGCACCCAGCGCGCCGAGGTGATCAGCCCGTCGCAGCCTTCCTTCTGGATGCCGGGCAGCCCGCCGAGGAACTTGTCGGTGACGTCCTTGCCCAGCCCCGTCTTGCGGAAGCGCTGGCCTTCGATCGCCAGCCGCTCGCGGCGCAGTTCCTTTGCCCGCTCCGGGCTTTGCCGGCCGTCCTTCCACACCAGCTCGAATTTCGCCATCGGGTCGTCGTGGATCTTGCCGCGGTTGTGTTCGAGCCGCGTCACTTCGAGCCAGTTGCCGTCCGCATCGACCATCCGCCACCAGGCCAGGTTGTCGAGCGCCGTGCCCCACAGCACCGCCTTCTTGCCGCCGGCGTTCATCGCGATGTTGCCGCCGATGCACGACGAGTCAGCCGAGGTCGGGTCGACCGCGAACACCAGTCCGGCAGCATCGGCGGCATCGGCCACGCGGCGCGTGACCACGCCGGCGCCGGTCAGGATCGTCGGCACCGGCTCGGCGAGCCCCGGCAGCGCGCTGCGTTCGACCTCGCCGAGCGCTTCGAGCTTTTCGGTATTGATCACGGCAGACAAGGGCGTCAGCGGCACGCAGCTGCCCGTGTAGCCGGTGCCGCCGCCGCGCGGGATCACCGTCAGCCCGAGTTCGAAACAAGTGCGCAGCAGCCGCGGCACCTCGTCTTCTTCGTCGGGCGCCAGCACCACGAACGGATATTCGACGCGCCAGTCGGTGGCATCGGTCACGTGCGAGACGCGGGCGAAGGCGTCGAAGCGCACGTTGTCCTCGCGCGTGATCTTCTTCAGCAGCCGGCGCGCGCGCTTGCGCAGATCCCAGGTGTCGCAAAAATTCTGCTCGAACTTCGCCACGCATTGCTTCGCCGCGGCCAGCAGCTGGCCGACCTTGGCATCGCGCTGCGCGTCGGCCGCGGTCTGGCCAATGAGACGCCGCCGCTCGACTTCGCCGAGCCGGTGATGCAGCGCCTCGATCAGCATCGCCCGGCGCTTGGGGTTCTCCAGCAGGTCGTCGTGCAGGTACGGATTGCGCTGCACGGCCCAGACATCGCCGAGCACCTCGTACAGCATGCGCGCGCTGCGGCCGGTGCGCCGCTCGGCACGCAACTCGTCGAGCACGCGCCAGCTTTCGGCGCCGAGCAGCCGGATGACGATCTCGCGGTCCGAGAACGACGTGTAGTTGTACGGAATCTCGCGCAGGCGCACCGCCTCTGCGGGCGGAGCGATCGGCGTCAGGGAACCGGGGGGAGCAGGTGCATTCATCGACTTCGGGACCGGCGACAGCCATCGATTCGCCGCCACGCGCAAGTGTATCTGCTGCACCGCGACAACACCGGCGGATGATGTGTGGTCAACCGCGAGCGGCGATTGCAGCGACAATCGTTGCGAAGACGGCGAAGGGGCGATCGCAGTGGACACAAAACAAGGTCGACAGCGCTTGTGGCTGTGGTGGCTGCCGCTCGCCGCCGGCCTGCTGCCGGCCGCCGCGGCTGTGGTCGCCTTTCAGGTCGCGGTGGCGCAGGGCCAGTTTGCTTGGTGCAACCCGTTCATCGACGGCTGCGTCTCGATCAGCCGCGCCGCGCGCCACGACCTGCCCAACCTGCTGTTTCGCGCGCTGACGCTGCCCGGCGCCACGCTGCAGGCGGTCGTTTGGCTGCTGGCTGCGCGGTGGCTGCGCACGCTCGGCGCCCGCGATGACCGGCTGCTGCGGCTGTTGCCTTGGATCGGCGTGACCGCGGCGGTGTTCCTCGTGCTGTATGGAACCTTTCTCGGCACCGAAGGCGCCGGTTACCGCTGGATGCGACGCTACGGCGTGATCGTCTACTTCGGCTTCACCTGCATCGCGATGCTGATCGCTGGCGGCGCCGCGCAGCGCATCACCGTAGAGACTGGGAAGCTGCGCCACGCCGGCGCAGCGATGTTCGCGCTCGTTGCCGCGCTGCCTCTGCTCGGCATCGCCAACGCGACCGCGCCGCTTTACCTCAGCACCGATTCGGCACGCGATGTCGTCGAGAACATCACCGAGTGGTGGGGCGCCACGGTGTTCACCGTGTTTTTCGTGCTGCTGGCCGGGCTGTGGCGCGCGACGGATTTCGCCGCCGCGCTCGACACGCGCGACGCATAGTCGCTTCCATCACGACTGGCCCGACAAGCCTTCTGAATCTCTGCTGTCGACCCCAAGCGGAAGCTCGGTTTTCCCCGAAGGAGTCATTCAGAGGGTGCCGTAGAGCGGACGCTCAACGTCGAAGCTCAGCCGCAGCCCATGAGCGAAGCGATTGGGCTGTAGATTGCAGCGACAAGTTAGCCGACGAGCTTGTCATAGTCGGCGTGTGTGCCGATCCAGAACCAATGAACACCGTCAGAAACCGACACACCAAGCGCTCGGTAGTAAAGCCCGACGCGAACGCTGTGGAACTTGCCCTTCCCGACCGTCTTGAACTTCAGCGATGGATGGGACGGGTCGGCGCGAAGCAATGCGTAGTTCCGGCGCGCGAGAGATTGGATCTCCGGCGGCAGCGCCTCAAAGCACTGCCAGAAACGCTTCGACGCCGTGTGCTTCAAGGCTCGCGGTGAGAGCCAGAGCGGTAATCGGTGAGCGCTTCGGCCGCAAAACTATCCAGCTTCCCGCTCGCGGCGTCGTCCTCGATCTGTTTGTCCCACGCCGCGCCGTCGTACTCCGCAAACCAACGGCGGAATTCGGCTAGTTCGGTCGGAGGCAGCGCCTCAATTGCCTTCTCGATTGCCTTCACATCGCCCATACGAAATTCTCCGGGTCGCGCCTAGCAAACGAAGTATGCGACAAATCGAATACCGCGGTGGTTCCACTCGCCGGCTAACGCTAGGCGTGAGCTGCGGCGGGAAGCGGGAGCGCAGCGGACGCTGTACGCCGTCGGCTCCACGCCCTTGTTCGGCATGGGAGTTGGCACAGACACCGGGACTGCCTCCTGCGACGAGCCGAGAGCCGCACAGCCTATTGCTTCCGCCTCCGATTTCGCTCTGGTGGCCTCTACGGCTATAAGACAGATTTCAGGCTGCGCCTCGCAGTATCAACTCTGTTACGCGGTCCGGCGCATCAAGCATGAGCATATGCCCGGTGTCCGGCAGCTCGAATGTGGCCCAAGACTTGTCGCTCTTGCACTCCGCTAGGACCTTATCGTAGGCTGGCTGTGGAAATTTTGGGCAGCGGATGTATGTCTTCTTGCCCACCTTTTCGAGCGCTCCAGAAAGTTTGATCGGCTGGATAAAGGTACCAATCGGTTGCGGCGTGAGTTTGGACTGGGCGAACGACTGATCGCGGTCGGCAACAAAAATCACGGGAAGCTTCGGTGGCGGACCAAAGCCCACCTCGCCCTTGTCAATGGCCGTCTGTACGGCGGTACCAAACGCAGTGAAGTCCAGCACCCTGTGTCCGTTGGCAGGCAGAAAGGCATCGAGCCACACGATTGAGGAGACGCGACTGTCGATACTTTCAAGTGCGCCCGCACCCACGAAGCCCGCGTAGGACCACGCGACGAGGCAGATGTTGTCGAGGCTCTCCCACTTGATCAGGTTGGCGACGTCCGCGACGTGGGTGTCCAGGTCGACGTCCTTCCTCAGCAGGTGCG
>JBFINI010000315.1:0-4237 GCA_041611275.1 Burkholderiaceae bacterium | reverse complement strand
GGGACCGTGATTGCCGAGCTGATGCAGGACAACAACCCGGTCGCGCGCCGCGCCGGCCACCAGCCCCTGCAACCCATGCAGGAGGATTTCGTCGAGGCAGCGGTCGTCGGCACATAGGCCGGGTACCTTTTCGCGGCTCAGATCGCGCGCGTCGAGCCCGTCGCATACTCCCTTGCAGCCACTCTGGTTGTCGAGCCAGGTGACTTCCAGGCCAGCACGGGCAAGCAGATGAAGCAGCGAATCGCTGCGCTTGATCTTCGCCTCGTCGTAATTCTCGCGGCCGTAGGGCGAGAACATGCACGGCAGCGATACCTCGGTCGACGTTCCGCAGGCGGTGGCGCGCGGGAAGTTGACGATGTCAATCTGCGCCAGTTCCGGATTGGTATTGCGTTGGTAGCCGTTCAGCGAGAAATTGGCGGCGCGTGCGGTCTCGCCGGCAACGATCACCAGCAGCGTCGGCCGCCGAGCGGCTGCGGTAGCCGCGGCTCGCACGGCCGGCTGCGGCGGTTCGCGCGCTGCAGCCGCGCTCTGCGAATCGCTGACCAGCACGCGCGCTGTCGACCAGATGACATTGGCGGGCGTGATCGTGTAGCGCAGCGCGCGCTGATTGCGCATCAGCGAGCTGAGGTCCTGGTAGATGAGCAGCAGCGCGACCGTCGCGACGGCCAGCGCGCCGACAAGTGACGCACCGCGTATCTGCGCGGCGGGGCGCCACGGGCGCTGCTTCACGCGGATTATCCAGAGCGGCGCGGCCAATGCCACGCCCAAAGCCAGCGCCTGCAGCAAACCCGGGCCGAGCAGTTCGCCCGCCTCGCGCATGTCGGTGGCGAGAACATTGCGGGCCATCGAAGGATCGATGACGACGCCATAGTGAGCGATGAAGTGGCTGGTGATCGCGCTGGTGACGATCAGCGCCGAGATCAGCGGCCGCAGCGTATGGCGCGACGACAGCAGCCCGATGAGGAAGAAGTAGAGAGCGACCAGCGCGGAAAAAAACGAAACCACGAAGCGCCAGTCGGCCAGCGTGCTCAAGGTGCGATCGTGGACGATTGCGTTCCACAGCGGGCCGTTCAGCGCGCCGACGATCAGCAACGCGGCCAGCAGTATCAGCGTTTCGGCAGCAAATTCCGGACGCCGCGTCATGGCGATAAGCGACGGTCGCATGGAAGAGTGATTCATCGGCTTAGCAGGAGAATCGGCAAGCAGGGTCAGCGGGCGGTGTCGGCTGACCGCCGCCGCCGGCGATGCGCTCGCCGGCCACCGTGAAGGGGGCGAAGGCAATGGCTGCCAGCGACCACACCACCGCCGCCGACCAGAGGTTGTGGCTGAGGAAATGCGCACCCTGCATCATGCGCACGGCGCTGAAGGAGGCACCGGCGATCAGCGCCGCGACCAGTCCCGCCAAGCGCAGGCGGCTGCTGCCGCTGGCGACGCCGGCGAAATACAGCGCAACCAGTGAAAAGCCGCCGGCGGCATGACCCCCCGGAAAACAGCGGCCGGCCTCGGCGCGCGGCACGAACCAGGCGGCCGTGAATTCGGCGGTGCCGCCGAAGCGCTTCAGATCCCAAGGACAGTGGTGCGCGTTGATGTCCTTGAGCAGCACCACGGCGAGCGGCCCGATGGCCATCGCCGCGGTCGTGGTCCATAGCAGGGTGCGATGCGGATGGAGCCGGCAAATCCACCTCGAGGCGATGGCCGCGGCCAGCAGCGCCATCCAAAGTCCGAGCAGCAGCGACTTGGCGAGGCGATGGCCGAGAAGCTCGAGCCAGCCCAATGCGCGGGCTGGAAAATCTTTCAGTGCCGGATCGAAGAATGTGCTGGCCAACGCGAAGTCGATGCCGAGCGCCTGCACGGCATAGGCCGCCAGGCCCAGGCTGGCCGGAATCAGCAACGCATGACGCAGCAGGAAAGGCACGGCGGCGAACGGCGCCGGCCGCGCAGCAGCGAACGTGGACATCGGGGCAGGTACTTGACGGTGGCTTGGACTGTAGGCACGTCACTGTGGAGAAAGTGTCGAGCGCGCGTCAAATTTCCGTCGAAACGAGGCCGCGCCCGGTTTCAGAAGAACGAACAGCGGGCGTAAAGCCAGAAAGCGATGCTGGCGTCGCCCGACGGCGTGATCCGTGCCGGCAGGCGCAGCATCGGCAGATAGCAGGTCTTGGCGCCGATGCCGTGATCGCGCAGCCAGCTTTCGGCAGCCTGTGAACGAAAGCCCAGCGCATGGTGCGCGCGCTGTGGCGCGGCGCCCAGCCGCACTTCACGCGGCAGTTCGATCATCGTGACCGGACGATCGAACATCGCTGCTCGGCCGTCTGCACCATCGGCGGCGTTGTTGTGCAGTCCGAATACCGAGTCTCGATTAGCCGAAAAGCCGGACGGCGCGGTGGTGCTGGCGGCAGCGGTCGGCAGCGATGTCGTTGGAGCGGGGGAGACGGATGCGTCCGTGGCGGCCACGGAATTCATCGCGACCGCGCCGAGCAGCAAAGCGGCGATATACACCGGCCGAGTCGCCGGCGGTCGATGCGCCATCAACAACGAGCCCCCCTGACTGATTCGCCGCCTGCGCGGACGAAGTGCAGTCAGGCTACGACTCGCTGCGTCGAAAATGCGTCGAAGGGACGTCGAAGCTGCGTCAAACTTGGTCGAGCGAAAGGATGAAGCGGGTGCCGCGAGCGCTGCTTGCATCGTCGGTCGATGCCGACTCGACTTGCAGTCGCCAGCCGTTCAGATCGGCCACCTGGCGGGCAATGGCCAGGCCCAATCCGTGATTGTCGTCATCGTGCGCGTCACGGCGGTCGGCCATGCGGCCGCGGTAGTAGCGGTCGAAGATAAACGGCCGATCCGCATCGGCGATGCCCGGGCCATCGTCGATCACTTCGATGCCACGGTCGGTCAGGCGTACGACGCACTGCGCCGGCGCGGCATGTTCGACCGCGTTAAGGATCAGGTTGCGCAAAATGGTCAGCAGCGCATGCCGGTCGGCCTCGACCGTCGAACCCGGTGCCACCTCGCTGCGGAAGTTCAGGCGCTCCACGGCTCGCATCGGCGCCAGGCTGGCCCAGGCGTCACTTATGCAGACGGCGAGATCGACCGGTTCGACTGTGCCCTGCTGGCGCTGCGACAACGTGCGCGCCGATTCGAGCGCGCTGGCGATCGCATCGACGGCCGCCAGCGCTCGCTCTAACCGGGGCTGCTGCGCCTGTTCGGAGGGCAGCGCCTGCCGCAGCATTTCGAGATCCGTGCGCAGGGCCGTGAGCGGTGTGCGGACTTCATGGCTGACATTGGCGATGAACTCGCGCTCGTGGGCGATGCTCCGCTCGAAGCGGCTCTGCACACGCGCAAAGGCGCCGAGTAGGCGGCCCTCTTCGTCGCTCCGTGCCATTGGATCGGATGCCGCGCCCGGCGCCCAGTTCGCCAGCCGAAAAGTCAGACGCTCGATCGGGCCGACGATCCAGCCGGCCAACTGCCAGGCGACCAGCGAACCGATGCCGATGCACAGCGCACCGAGACCGATCAGATACAGGCCGAACTGGTGAACCCTGGCCTCGTTCTGATCGGCGTTGTACTGCACATAGAGTCGTCCGGCGGCCGTGCTCTGCACGACCGCGTGCAGGTGCTGCGCTGGCCGACCCGGCCGGTGCGGGCCGTCGGTCAGCGCGGCCAGGTGCGACGGCAACGGCTCGGGAACCGCGCGGCCCGCGGCGTCGACCAGCCAGGCCGAGAGATTCGGGCCGGAGCCGAGCAGCAGCGCCGCCTGCGCTCCGCTCAGGTCGCCGCGCTCGGCCCGGGCGGCCAGTGCGCGCGCTTCGGTCAGCACCAGTTCGTCGACCAGTTCGTCCTCCTGGTCTTCCAGTGACAGGTAGGCGATCAGCCCCTGCATGACGACGAACAGCGTGATCAACGCCACCATCGCCAGCGTGACGCGCTTCTTGAGGTTCATGCCGTCTCGGTGCGCAACCGGTAGCCGACGCCGTGCACGGTTTCGAGGCCGGGATAGCCGGCCTCGGTCAGGGCCTGGCGCAGCAGATGGATCTGACTGCGCAGTGCGTCGCCGCTCGGCGGTTCACCCTGCCACAGCGCCGCTTCGAGTTCCGCGCGCGGCACGACGCGCCCGGGATCGCGCATCAGCAATTCGAGGATCTGCATGCTGCGCGGCATCAGCCGCAGCAGCGTGGCGCCGACCCGAACTTCACGCGTGCGCAGATCCACGGTCAGCGTGCCGGCGCGGCGCAGGGTG
>JBFINI010000314.1:0-4277 GCA_041611275.1 Burkholderiaceae bacterium | reverse complement strand
GCTGACCCTGTAGCGTCTGCCCACGGCCCGCGCGCGCCGTGGCCGCCGTCCTGCCTAACGACGTGAACGGCGGCGGGCGCCACCGCGGCGATGTGCGGCACCTCACGCATCCGACCGCGGACTTCAGGCCGCATCGTCGACCGCGAAGTGCGTGGGCGGCAGGCCTTGCCTGTGACGCTGAACCATCTGCGCATACGCCGCCTCCAGCGCGCGCGTCGTTCGCCGGGTGTCGAACAGCGGGCTTTGTGCGGCATTGCTGCGCAGCCGCTCCTTTACCGCAGTCAGTTTGTCGGGCTCGCTGGCCAGCGACGCAGCCGTCGCTTCGAACGCGTCTTCGCTGATCGTGATCAGTTCCGGCAGATCGAGGGCCTGCAGTAGGCTCGCACCAACCCTGCCGGCGAAGGTAGTACCGACCAGGGTCAGCACCGGTAGCCCGGCCCATAGCGCATCGCTCGCCGTTGTATGGGCGTTGTACGGCAGGGTATCGAGAAACAGGTCCGCCAGCGGGTGCCGGGCCAGATGTTCGTCCGGCGGCGCAAACTTCGCAAACACCAGCCGCTCGCCCGCCACGCCGCGATGCTGCGCCTCGCGTTTCAGATGGGCGGCGCAATCCGGGTCCGCTTCGAGCAGCCAGAGCACGCTGCCCGGTACCCGGTTCAGCACCCGCATCCAGCAATCGAAGGTCGGCGGCGTGATCTTGTAGCTGTTGTTGAAGCAGCAGAACACGAAAGCGTCCGCCGGCAGTCCTGCATCGGCGCGCGTGAATGACCGCTCGGCAATCGCCCGCCGCGAATCGTTGGCCTGATAGCTGTGCGGCAGGTAGACGACTTTTTCGACGTAATGCGCCCTCGCCTGCTCGGGAATCACCGTCCGGTCGGCGATCAGATAGTCGATGTACGGCGCGCCGAGCGTGCCCGGGAAGCCGAGGTAATTGACCTGGAGGCCACAGGGCCGGTGCGCGAAGACGCCCTGTCGGCCATCGCCGAAATAGCCGTTCAGGTTGACCAGCACGTCGACGCCTGCCCGCCGGATCAGCGCCGCCGCGTCGGCGTCGCTCAGATTCCGGATATCGACGAGTTCGTCGAAACTCGACTCGATCCGCCGCCGGTACTCGCTACCGTCGGACCCGCCATTGTCGAAAGCGACGATCTTGAAGCGATCCTTGTCGTGCTGTTCATAAACTCCGCACATCAGCATGCTGGTCGCCTGCTGGCGGAACTCGCCGCACAGGTAGCCGACGGTGAGCTTCCCGCCCGGCACTGAGCCCGGCGGCGCTTCACGGTGCTTCTGGTAAGAAGCGCGCGCAGGAAACTGCGCCTCGGCGTAGATCTGCGCGCAGGCCATCAGATCGGCCTCGGCTTCGGCGATCCCCTGGTACACGAACGGCTCGACGACCTGCGCCCTGCGGGCGAGCCCGGCGGTAATCTTGGCGCGCAGCGCTTCGAAATCTCTCCAGTCGCCGCACAGCATCCGGGCATGCAGCAGGTTGCCTAACGCGTACGGATACTCGGGGTCAAGGCGGGTCAGCGTAGCGAAGGTTTCGGCCGCCTGACCGAACTTCTTGGCGCGAAGGAATGCCTCCCCCAAGCCGGCGTGTGCGTCTGCGAGCGCGCTGTCGACGGCCAGCGCCTTCTGAAAGCTGGCGATCGCCTCGTCGAGGCGATTCATCGCCAGCAGGGCGTTGCCGCGATTGCAGTGGGCATCCGCGTCGTCGGCATCGATCCGCAGGGCCGCATCGAAGGCGCCGATCGCCTCTTGCCAGCGCCTGAGCTGCGCCAGGACCGCGCCGCGGTTGTTGTGCGCCGCTGCCCAGTCCGGCTTGTGCGCCAGCGCACGGTCGCAGCTTTTCAGTGCATCAGTGAGCCTGCCGACTTCGCGCAGCGCGTTGGCGCGATTGTTCAGCGCCTCGACGTAATGCGGATTGACCGCGATAGCGCGATCGAAGCTCGCGACCGCCTCGTCATGCCGGCCCATCGCGAGCAGCACGGCGCCCCGGTTATTAAGTGCCGGTGCGAAATCGCCGCGCAGGGCGATCGCCCGCTCGATGCTGGCCAGCGCTTCGTCGTGGCGCCGGCTGTCGAGCAAGGCATTGCCGAGATTGTTGTGGGCATCGGCGTAGCCGGGCTGCCGCTTGATCGCCTCGCGGAATGCGCGTTCAGCGTCGGATATCCGGCCGAGCTTCTTCAGCGCCACGCCGTGATTGTTGTGGACCGCGGCAACAGCAGGGTTCAATTGGACCGCCTTGGCGAGCAGTCGCTCGGCCTCCTCGTCATTGCCAGACTTGGAGTGCGCCAGTCCACAAAGATGCAGCGCGTCCGGGCTGCCGGGGTACTGCTGCACGATCTGCTGGCACTGCTCGCGTGCCTGCAGCACCTGCCCGTTCTGCAGCAACATGGCAGCGAGCGAAAGCAGTTCGGCAAGATGCGAATTCATTGAATGTCGTCCATTTGTTCGTCGGTATGTTTTCTTGGCGCCGGCGCGGCAACGCCCAGTGACCGACAACCATCGGCGCGACCGCAGCGCGCGGGAGCCCGTCGCCGAGTTCGCCCCGCCATATCGGCGAGACCGCCCCTATCCGCAGGCGCGCGTGACAATCCCGTTGCGTTGGGGCGCGCGTCTGCCAGATTGCCTGAGCGCGCCTGACGCAGGGCGCCGATACTGCTAAACGGCGGCGAGGTTCATTTCAGCGCCCGTCACGAGCAGCGCCGCTGACCGATGGCCAGCGCGAGTGTGCGGTTCGACGGGATGTGCCGGTATCCACAAAACGGATGAAAGCATCGCGCGTATTCGATACCACGGCGTGTACGGGTCAGGCCGTTGCTACCGATCTCGTCGTCGCTGTCTGCCGCGCCAGCCACTGCGCAAGCGTGTCGCGGGCCGTCGCCGGTAAGTGCAAACCGAGCTTGCTCCGCCGCCACAGGATGTCGTCGGCCGTCGCCGCCCATTCGTGCTCGAGCAGATACTGAACCTCGGCCGCATACAGCCCCGGCAGGATCTGCTCGCCCAGTTGCGTCAGCACCGTGGCCTCACCGATCACCCGCGCCATCCGCGTGCCATAAGCGCGCGCGAAGCGCGCCAGCAGCGGCGCCGGCAGCCACGGCCAGCGCTGCGCCTGCTGGGCGCGGAAGCGTTCGAAGTCCTGCATCGGGTTGCCGCTGGCCATGATCTCGGTGCCGAGATCACCGCCGGGCAATGCAGCCTTCGCGGTCCAGCCGCGCTCGGCGACGCCAAGCGGCGACGCCAGCATGTCCATGGCTTCTTCGGCCAGCGCGCGATAGGTGGTGATCTTGCCGCCCCACACTGACAGCAGCGGCGGGCCATCGCCATCCAGTTCCAGCTTGTAGTCGCGCGTGACCGACGACGCATCGGCGCCATCGTCGATCAGCGGCCGCACGCCCGAATAAGTCCAGATGACATCGGCCGACGTGATCTGCCGGCTGAAGTAGCGGTTGATCATCGTGCACAGGTAGTCGATCTCGGCGGCGTCGATCTTGGCCGCGCCAGGATCGCCCTTGATCTCGACATCGGTGGTGCCGATCAGCGTGAAATCGTGCTCGAACGGAATCGCGAAGACGATGCGCTTGTCCGGGTTCTGGAAGATGTAGGCATGCGGGTGATCGAACAGCCTGCGTACGACAATGTGGCTGCCCTTGACCAACCGCAGCAGCGGCACATTGTCAAAGTGGGCGTGCTCGCGCAGGAATTGCGCCGCCCACGGTCCGCCGGCGTTGACCAGCGCGCGCGCCTGCACTTCATAAGCCGCGCCCTGCTCCGGCTGCAGCCGCGCCTGCCACACCTTGCCTTCGCGGCGCACCGACACGCAGCGCGTGCGCGTTTCAATGCGCGCGCCCCGCTCATGCGCGTCGAGCGCATTGAGCACGACCAGCCGCGCGTCGTCGACCCAGCCGTCCGAATACATGATGCCCGTCCGCCAGTTTTCTTTCAGCGGCGCGCCGGCGGCGTGGCTGCGCAGATCGACCGTCTCCGAGCCCGGCAGCAGTTCGCGCCGGGCCAGGTGGTCGTACAGGAACAGGCCGATGCGGATCATCCATACCGGCCGCATCGACGGATCGTGCGGAATCAGGAAGCGCAGCGGCCAGACGATGTGCGGCGCGTTGCGCAACAGAACTTCGCGCTCGGCCAGCGACTTGCGCACCAGACCGAATTCGTAGTGCTCGAGGTAGCGCAGGCCGCCATGGATCAGCTTGGTCGACGACGACGAAGTCGCCGCACCGAGATCGTCCTTCTCGGCGAGCAGCACTCTTAGCCCCCGCCCG
>JBFINI010000313.1:0-4287 GCA_041611275.1 Burkholderiaceae bacterium | reverse complement strand
TGCCGCGCGTTGGCCGCGATTTCGTACGCGCCGTGGTCACCATCGAGCAGACGATGGCGCGCCGCCTGCCGGACGTGGCCCCAGTCGACCTGCAGCAGGCGTGGGCCGAGGTGCTCAAGCGCGCCAGGCTGTATGCGCACCATCACATTGCCCGCGAAGAGCTTTCCGTGCGCGAACACATGAGCATCATCATCCGCCGGCTGCAGGGCCGGCAGTTCGTTGAGTTCGGCGATCTGTTCGACGCTGCCACACTGGCGCGCGGCGTTCCCGTGGTGATCGTGCATTTTCTCGCCCTGCTCGAGCTGGCGCGCGAGGCGCTGATCGAGATCACGCAGGCGGCGCCGTACGCACCCATTTACGTGCGACTCGGCTACTCGACCTCCTGATCCTGTCTGGCCGCGCAACGGTAGCGGCCACGCCGTCTTCGTCCGATTCCCGCTGTGCTCGACCTGAACCAGGAACTTGTTCTCGGCGTCTTGTTCTTCGCCGCGGCGATGCTGTATTCATCGGTCGGCCATGGCGGCGGTTCCGGTTACCTGGCGGCGATGGCCCTGCTCGGCGTGCCGCCGGTGATGATGCGGCCGACCGCGCTGATGATGAACATCGGCGTGGCCTCGATCTCGCTGTACAAGTTCGCGCGCGCCAGCGGCTTTCGCTGGCGCCTGTTCCTGCCCTTTGCGGTCACGTCGGTACCGATGGCCTTCGTTGGCGGCCGCATCCAGCTGCCGGTGTCGTGGTTCGGCGTGCTCGTTGGCGTGGTGCTGCTGTTCTCCGCGGGCCGTCTGTTCCTCGACACGATGGCCAAGGATGGGCCCGGCCGAGTAGTGACCGGGCCGCCGCCACTCTGGCTCGCCTTGATCGCTGGCGCAGGGATCGGACTGCTGTCCGGGCTGACCGGCGTGGGCGGCGGTATTTTCATCAGTCCGCTAATCGTGCTGATGGGCTGGGGCACGGTGCGCGACAGCGCCGCACCGACGGCCGCCTTCATCCTCGTCAACTCGATTGCCGGTCTCATCGGCCTGCTGACGCGTCAGCCGACACTCCCCGATGCGCTGCCGTTCTGGGTCGGCGCGGTCATTGTCGGCGGATTGATCGGCGCCTCGCTCGGTGCTCGCCGGCTCGGCAACAATGGCCTGCGGCGGGCGCTCGCTGCAGTGCTCGTGATCGCCGGCGCAAAGATGGTCTTGTGAACCGCTGCTTTTCCGATCTGTGGCCTTGTGCATCTTGACACCTCCGCGTGGCGGCCGTCAGTTCGCTCCGCGCCTGAGTCGATCTGCCGAATCGATCACAGCATTGCTATGCGCATGAAACGCCTGCTGCCGCTTCTTCTCGCTCTGCTCATGACGACTGCCCTCGCCAAGACTTCGACCGCTGACGATCCATACCTGTGGCTCGAGGAAGTCACCGGCGAGCGTGCGCTGGCCTGGGCGCGTGCTCGCAACGCTGAGGCTGAGCAGGAATTCGGCGCCGACCCGCGCTACGAGCCGCTGCGCCAACGCCTGTTGCAGATCGTCAATTCGCGCGACCGGATTCCGCAGGTCACGCGGATGGGCGAGCACTACTACAACTTCTGGCGCGACGCAGCCAATCCGCGCGGCCTGTGGCGCCGCACGACGCTCGACGAATACCGGAAGCGCACGCCGGCCTGGGACATCGTGCTCGATCTGGATGCGCTCGCCAGCAGCGAAGACGAGAACTGGGTGTGGAAAGGCGCCGATTGCCTGCGCCCCGAATCGCCCGAGCAGCCCTACCGCCACTGCCTGCTGTCGCTCTCGCGCGGCGGAGCGGACGCTGCTGTCGAGCGCGAATTCGACCTTATCGACAAGCGCTTTGTTGCCGATGGCTTCATGCTGCCGGAAGCGAAAAGCCGCACCGACTGGCTGGACGCCGACACGCTCTGGGTCGCGACCGACTTCGGCGCCGGCAGCCTGACCAGTTCCGGCTATGCACGCATCGTCAAACGGTGGAAACGCGGCACGCCGCTGAATGAGGCGCAAACGATTTACGAACAGCCGGCCAGCGAGGTGCTTGCGCTCGGACTTTCCGAGCGCGAGTCAGGCGCGCGCCGCGACTGGGTGTTGCGTGTGATCTCCACCCGCAATGTGCAGTGGCAACGCTGGCACGGTGGCAAGCTCGTCGCGCTTGCTGCGCCGACCGACGCTGAAGTCTTCTTCTTTAAGGATCAGTTGCTGTTGCGACTGCGCACGGCCTGGACACCGGCCAAACGCGAGTTCGGCTCCGGAGCCGTGATCGCGATCCGTCTTGCCGATTTCGACGCTGGCCGGCGCGACTTCGCCATCGTTTACGAACCGGGCCCGCGACGCGCGTTGCAGACACTCGCCACCACGCGCTCGGCCGTGCTGCTCGGCGAACTGGACAACGTGCGCTCGCGCTGGCACGAGGCGACGTTCGACGGCAAGCGCTGGTCGTCGCGAGCACTGCCGTTGCCCGACCATTCGCAGGTCAGTCTGGCCGGCACCTATTGGGCCAGCGACGAATTCATGCTGACGCTGCAGGACTTCGCAACGCCCTCGACGCTTTATCTCGGCCGTATCGGCGCCAGGCGCTGGCAGGACTTCGAAGTGCTGAAGACGCTGCCGGCGTTCTTCGACGCCAGCGGAATCGAGAGCCGGCAATTCGAGGCGACGAGCCGCGATGGAACGCGGATTCCGTACTTCGCCGTGCTGCGCAAGGACACCAAACTTGATGGCGCAAATACCGCGCTGCTGTACGGCTACGGTGGTTTCGAAGTCTCGCAACTGCCCTGGTACTCGGGCGTGTTCGGCAAGGGATGGCTGGAACCGGGCGGCGTGTTCCTGCTTGCCAACATCCGCGGCGGCGGTGAGTTCGGCCCGAACTGGCATCTGCAGGCACGGCGTGAGGGCCGGCAGAAGACCTTCGATGATTTCATTGCCGTGGCCGAGGACGCGATTGTCCGCGGCATCACTTCGCCGCAGCACCTCGGCATCATGGGCGGCAGCCAGGGCGGGTTGCTGGTGACCGGAACGATGGCGCAGCGGCCGGAATTGTTCGGCGCGGTCGTCGCACAGGTGCCGCTCACCGACATGCTGCGCTTTCACAAGCTGCTCGCCGGCGCCTCGTGGATCGGCGAATACGGCGACCCGGACAACGCGGAGGAGCGCGCCTTCATTGCCAGGTACTCGCCCTACCAGAATCTGCGTAAAGAGGTGAAGTACCCGCGCATCTTCCTCACCACCTCCACCCGCGACGACCGCGTGCACCCCGGCCACGCGCGCAAGATGGCGGCGCGAATGAGCGCGCTCAATCACGACGTGCTGTACTTCGAGAACATCGAAGGCGGCCACGGTGCCGCTGCCAACAACGAGCAGGCGGCGCGCATGTGGGCACAGACCTTCACGTTCCTGTGGCGACAACTGGCACCACGCTGAAGTCCGCCTTAACCCATTCGGCCGGCCGCAGTGCAGTCCAGCCACCCGCATAATCTCCGCATGGAAATCCTTGCCTTCCTGATCGACTTCATCCTGAACGTCGACACACACCTGAAGGTGTTCGTCGAAAACTACGGCACCTGGGTCTACGCGCTGCTGTTCGCGATCATCTTCGTCGAGACCGGGCTGGTGGTGATGCCGCTGCTGCCCGGCGACTCGCTGCTGTTCGTCGCCGGCGCGCTGGCCGGCGTCGGCATGATCGATTACCCGACGCTGGTCGCGCTGCTGATCGTCGCGGCGATCGCCGGCAACCAGACCAACTACGCGATCGGCCGCTTCTTCGGCCCGCGCGTGTTCGGCTGGGAAAACTCGAAGTTCTTCAACCGCCACGCCTTCGACCGCACGCACGCCTTCTACGAAAAATATGGCGGCATCACGATCGTGGTGGCACGCTTCATGCCGTTCCTGCGCACCTTCGCGCCGTTCGTAGCCGGCGTGGCGCAGATGACGCGCAGCAATTTCACCTTCTACGATGTCAGCGGCGGCATGCTGTGGGTCGGCTCGATCGTCACCGCCGGCTACCTGTTCGGCAACATCGACTGGGTGCAGACGCATCTGTCGAAGATCATCTGGGCGCTGATCATCGTGCCGGGGCTGATCGCGCTCTATGGCGGCTGGCGCGCGCGCGGCCGCGCCGCCGCCTGAGCGCGGCCAGCGTCGCGTTCGCAGCAGCAATGCCAACTGCGCGGCCGGCATGCCGGCGCCGCGGGCTTGGCACGCGCCGCCGCGGTCACCCTTTGCACCATCGACGTCATGCCCCGGGCACCGATCACCTTCCACAGCGCCGCCGTCAGCGCGTTGCGGCCGACGATTCCGC
>JBFINI010000312.1:0-4297 GCA_041611275.1 Burkholderiaceae bacterium | reverse complement strand
CGTTATCGTCGGCGCGCTCGCAATGGGGTGCATGCACCAATGATCGCCACATCCGCCTGAACTGGCGGCTGGTGCACTTCTCTCTGCCGGTCATCGACTACGTCGTCGCGCATGAGCTGGCACACCTCAAGGAGATGAATCACAGCCCGCGTTTCTGGCGGACCGTCGGCGAAGTTCTGCCCGGCTTCGAGGCGGCGCGCGACGAGGTCAAGCAGCTCGACCTTGCGGCGTTGCCGCTCTGAGCGCGGTCGGCCGGACGTCCAGGACCCGACAAGGGACGTCGCTTGCAAGGCCCGCCGGCGCGTTCGCGCCTGCGTTACGCTGCGCCAGTCTCTCAACACTTCAGCGTCCAAATCATGAGAATCCTGCACACCATGCTGCGCGTCGGCGACCTGCAGCGGTCAGTCGACTTCTATACGAAGGTCATGGGCATGCAACTGCTGCGCAACACTGACCGTCCAGAGCAGAAGTACTCACTGGCCTTCGTTGGCTATGGTCCGGAATCCGAGCATGCGGTGCTCGAGCTGACCTACAACTACGGTGTCGACAAGTACGACATGGGCGGGGCCTTCGGCCACGTTGCCATTGCCGTCGAGGACGCCTATGCGGCCTGCGAGAAGATCAAGGCCGCCGGTGGCAATGTCACTCGCGAGGCGGGCCCGGTCAAAGGCGGCACCACCGTCATCGCCTTCGTCACCGATCCGGACGGCTACAAGATCGAGCTGATTCAGGCCCGCCGCTGAGCCGGCGTTGACCTGAGCGTGAGTTGACGATGCCGGGCAGGATCGTCACGACCGTCCTGCTGGCGGCCGCGTGGCCGCAGCTGGCCTTCTCGCTCGAGCCGCCGCCGAGCGCCAAGCCACGGCCGGTGCAGGACACCTATTTCGGCGTGACGATCGAGGATCCGTTTCGTCACTTCGAAAACCGCGACGACCCGGAAGTCAGCCGCTGGATGCGCGCGCAAGCGGACCACGCGCGCGCGGTGCTCGACCGAATCCCCGGCCGCGCCAAACTCGCCGAACGGATCAGGACCTACGACGATGCCGTCGCCGCGCGCGTGGTCGACGTGCAGCGGCGGCCCGGCGACCTGTACTTCTACGAAAAGCGCGGCGTCGCCGACAACCAGTTCAAGCTGTACCTGCGACGCGGCCTCAACGGCCAGGAAAAGCTGCTGGTCGATCCGGAGGCCATCGGCAAGAAAGCCGGGCAGCCGCACGCGATCAACTACTTCGCCGCCTCGAACAATGGCCGCCTGCTCGCCTACGGCATCTCGGCCGGCGGCTCGGAGATGGCCGAGATCCACGTGATCGACGCCACCAGCGGTCGCCCCTTGATGGGTCCGGTCAGTCGTGCCCGCTATGGCGGCATCGCCTGGCTGCCCGATGACAGCGGATTCTTCTTCACCCGCCAGCAGGAGATGAAGCCGGGCATGGCCGATGTCGAGCGCGACCAGAAGCAGCGCTCGCTGTTCGTCAGGCTCGGTGCGGATGTCGAGAAGGCGCCATCCGTACTCGCCTTCGATACGCCCGGCGTGACGATCAACGAAGGCGGCGACGCGCCTTTCGTTTTTCCGCTGCCGGGCACGCGCTGGGCCGCCGGCTACGTGGCCCACGGGACCGACCGTGAACTGTCGCTGTACGTGGCGCCGCTCGCGGACGCGACGGCGGGCCGTGCCCAATGGCGAAAGGTGATCGACCGCAGCGACGATGTCACCGCCTTCGAGGTCATCGGCGACCGCCTGTTTGCCTTGACCCACAAGAGCGCCGCGCGCTTCAAGCTCGTGCAGACCTCGCTCACCGCGCCGGATCTCGCCAAGGCGCGCGTCGTGATGGCCGAAGGCGCCGGCGTCATCACCGGGCTGGTACGTGCGGCCGACGGGCTTTACGTCAGCCGGCGCGATGGCGCGGTGTCGAAGTTGTTTCACATCGGGCTGGCCGCGGACGCCCGGCCGATTGAAGTGCAGCTCCCGCTGGCCGGCAGTTTCGAATTCACCGGTGTCGATTACCGGCTGCCCGGCGTGCTGCTGACGCTGCAATCGTGGACGCGCGCGGCGCAGATCTACCGGGTCGCCGGCTCGAAAGCGAAATTCACGGTGGCCAATACGCACCTGCAGCCACGCGGCAGATTCGACGCGCTTGCTGACTACGTCGCCACCGAAGTCCAGGTGCGCAGTCACGACGGCGCGCAGGTGCCATTGTCGATCATCCACCGCAAGGGCATCGCGCTCGACGGCACCCATGCGACGCTGCTCTACGGTTACGCCAGTTACGGCATCACGGAGGAGCCGTGGTTTTCGCTGTGGCGGCTGGCCTGGCTGGAGCGCGGCGGCATCTTCGCGGTGGCCAACCCGCGCGGCTCCGGCGCCTTCGGCCAGGACTGGTACCGCGCCGGCAAGCAGGCCACCAAGCCGAACAGCTGGAAGGACTTCATCGCCAGCGCTGGATATCTGGTCAAGGCGGGCTATACCGCGCCGGCAAAGCTTGGCATCTGGGGCGGCAGCGCCGGCGGCATTCTGGTCGGCCGCAGCATGACCGAGCGGCCCGAACTGTTCGCCGCGGTCGTTGCCTCGGTCGGGGTGTTCGACACCGTGCGTGCCGAGCTGACGCCGAACGGCGTGCCGAACATCCCCGAGTTCGGCACCCACAAGACCGAGGAAGGGTTCCGTGCGCTGCTGCAAATGAGCACCTATCACCACATTCGTGAAGGCGTGAAGTACCCGGCCGTGCTGTTCACCCATGGGGTCAACGATCCGCGGGTCGAGGTCTGGGAGAGCACCAAAGCCGCGGCAAAACTGCAGTCGGCCACAGCCAGCGGCAAACCGGTGCTGCTGCGCCTGGACTACGAATCCGGTCACGGTGTGGGCAGCACTAAGGCGCAGCGCAACGCCGAACGCGCCGACATCCTTGCCTTTCTGCTGTGGCAGTTCGGCGATCTGGAGTTTCAGCCGAAGTAGCGGTCAGTCGCCAGCGGCCGCCACCACGCATCGAGCCAGCGCCACGAAGGCCGCGACCGGCAAGGTTTCGGCGCGCGCTCCCGGATCAATGCCGCACGCCGCGATCGCCGCCTCATCGAGATGGTCACGCAGGGCGTTGCGCAGCGTCTTGCGGCGCTGGCCAAAGGCGGCAGTGACGAGCCGAGCAAACGTTGTCGCATCGACATCGGGTAATTCGGCCGTGGGTCGCGGCAGCAGCCGTACGATGCTCGAGTCGATCTTCGGCGGCGGCGAAAAGGCGCCGGCCGGAACGTTGAACAACCTGCTAACGCGGTAGCGGAACTGCAGCATCACTGACAGCCGGCCATAGTCCTTGCCACCCGGCTCGGCAACCATGCGGTCGACGAGCTCCTTCTGCAGCATGAAGTGCTCATCGCGAACGCGATCGGCGATCGGCAGCAGCGCAAACAGCAACGGCGTGGAGATGTGATAGGGCAGGTTGCCGACGATGCGCAGCGGCCCCGGCTGCGCGGCGGCAAACTGCGGCCAGTCCAGGCGCAGTGCATCGCCTTCGACCAGCGCCAGCTGATCCGGCGCAAAGCGCTGGCGCAGCCGCGCCGCCAGGTCGCGATCGATCTCCACCGCCGAGATCGGCGCGGCACGGTCGATGAGCCACGCGGTTAGTGCGCCGAGTCCCGGACCGATCTCGACGATTCGATCGCCTGGATGCGGATCGATCGCCGCAACGATGCGGCCGATGTAATGCGAATCGTGCAGGAAGTTCTGCGAAAAACGCCTGCGCGCGCGGTGACCTTCCATTGTTGCGGCAAGCTAGCGATGCGGGGATTGCGACTCGAACACGCAAGGCGCGTCGCCAACCATCATCGGCAAGCAGCGGCCCGGGCAACGAGCTGTGCGGCCAGTTCGAGCGCCGCGGCCATGCTGCCGGCATCAGCGCTGCCCTTGCCGGCAAGGTCGAGCGCGGTGCCATGGTCGACCGAGGTACGAACGAACGGCAGGCCGAGCGTGACGTTCACGCCGTGGCCGAAGCTGGCGTGCTTCAGCACCGGCAGGCCCTGGTCGTGGTACATGGCCAGCACGGCATCCGTATTTTCCAGATGCCGGGGTGTAAACACGGTGTCGGCCGGCAGCGGGCCGTCGAGGTCCATACCCTGCGCCCGCAGCACCTGCAGGGTCGGGATGATGGTATCGATCTCCTCGTGGCCGAGGTGCCCGTCTTCGCCGGCGTGCGGGTTGAGTCCGCACACGCTGATGCGCGGCCGGGCGATGCCGAAATCCTTTACCAGGCCGTCGTGCAGGACGCGCAGCACCCGTTCCAGTCGTTCCGCGGTAATCAGGGCGCTG
>JBFINI010000311.1:0-4299 GCA_041611275.1 Burkholderiaceae bacterium | reverse complement strand
TGTCGGGTCACAGCAAGTGGGCGAACATCAAGCACAAGAAAGCCGCGCAGGACGCGAGGCGCGGCAAGGTCTTTACGCGCTTGATCAAGGAGATCACGGTCGCGGCCAGAATGGGCGGTGCCGACGCGGACGCGAATCCGCGGCTGCGACTGGCGATCGACAAGGCGCAGGAGCAAAACATGCCCAAGGACAACATCGAGCGCGCGATCAAGCGCGGCACCGGTGACCTGGAGGGCGTGAACTACGAGGAAATCCGCTACGAAGGCTACGGCATCGGCGGCGCCGCGGTGATGATCGACTGCATGACCGATAACCGCACCCGCACCGCCGCCGACGTGCGCCACGCCCTGACCAAACATGGCGGCAATCTCGGCACCGACGGCTCGGTCGCCTTCATGTTCAAGCATTGCGGCCAGTTCCTGTTCGCTCCCGGCGCCTCGGAAGACGCCGTGATGGAAGCGGCGCTCGACGCGGGAGCTGAGGACGTTCTCACCCACGATGACGGCTCGGTGGAAGTGGTCTGTGCGCCGGGTGATTTCGGCCCGGTCAAGGAAGCGCTTGAAAAGGCCAATTTGAAACCGGAGCTGGCCGAGGTCACCATGAAGCCGACCGCTGACACAACGCTGGCCGGCGATGACGCCATCAAGATGCAGAAACTGCTGGATGCGCTCGACGATCTCGACGACGTGCAAGCCGTTTACACGACCGCGGCACTGGATCAGTGAAAGGCGAATCGTGGACCGAGCAACGTTGACGCATGCGCGTTCTGCCCGAAGCGGAAGATTTCGTTTCGAACTTGCGACTTCACTTCTTTCATCATGAAAATTCTCGTCATTGGCTCCGGCGGCCGCGAGCATGCACTGGCCTGGCGGCTGGCCCGCTCGCCATCGGTGCAGACGGTCTTCGTTGCGCCCGGCAATGGCGGCACTGCGCTCGGCACGACCGGGCCGAACGCGCGCATCCGCAACGTCGGCACGACCGATATAGAGGCGCTGGCCGAACTGGCGACCACGATGGAGGTCACCTTGACCGTAGTCGGTCCAGAGGCACCGCTGGCGGCCGGGATCGTCGACGTGTTCCGCAGCCGCGGGCTGCGCATCTTTGGGCCGACGCAGGCGGCCGCACAACTCGAAAGCTCGAAGGACTTTGCCAAGCGCTTCATGAAGCGACACGGCATTCCCACCGCAGAGTACGAGACGTTCCGTGACGCGGCGGCCGCACGCGCGTTCGTGAGCGAGCGCGGAGCACCGATCGTCATCAAGGCCGACGGCCTGGCGGCCGGCAAGGGCGTAGTGGTGGCGCAAACCGTGGCCGAGGCGCACGCCGCGATCGATGCAATGCTGCGCGAGAACCGCATGGGGAAGGCCGGCGCGCGCGTCGTGATCGAGGAGTTTCTCGACGGCGAGGAGGCCAGCTTCATCGTCATGAGCGACGGCCAGCACGTGCTCGCGCTGGCCTCCAGCCAGGATCACAAACGGCTGCACGACAATGACGAGGGGCCGAACACCGGCGGCATGGGTGCGTATTCGCCGGCGCCCATCGTCACGCCGACGCTGCACGCGCGAGTGCTGCGCGAGATCATCCTGCCCACCGTTCAGGGCATGGCGGCCGATGGCATCCAGTACACCGGCTTCCTGTATGCCGGCCTGATGATCGACGGCGACGGCAATCCGCGCACGATCGAATTCAACTGCCGCATGGGTGATCCGGAAACTCAACCGATCATGTTGCGGCTCAAGTCCGATCTCGTCGATCTGCTCGAACACGCGATCGACGGTACGCTCGACCAGGTCGAGGCCGAATGGGACCGGCGCACTGCGCTCGGCGTGGTGGTCGCGACAGCCGGCTACCCGGAAGCGCCGCGCAGCGGCGATCCGATCATGGCACTGCCCGCCGACACTGAAGACTGCGTCATCTTCCATGCCGGCACACAGCTCGTCGACGGACAGCTCGCCACCAGCGGCGGCCGCGTGCTGACGGTGACCGCACTCGGCGACAGCGTGCGCGCGGCGCAGCGACGCGCCTACGACACGGTGGCCCAGGTGCGCTTTGCCGGCCAGCAGTACCGAACCGACATCGGTTATCGCGCTCTGAATCGACGCGCGCCGATGCCGGCACGCGAGTGAGCATTGCCTGAGCTCACCGGCTCAGGTTCACTGCGGCCCGACCCGCAACTTGCGCGCGATCGCTATCGAACGCTGGCCGACGGCTACGACGCCAGCAGCCGCCGTGAGTGGCCACGCCGCCTGCGGGCGATCGATCGGCTGGCGCTGCAGCCGGGCGCAGCGGTGCTCGATGTGGCCTGCGGCACCGGATTGAGCCTGGCGCCGCTGCGCGATCGCGTGGGCCCCTCGGGCATCGTGGTCGGCGTCGAACTGTCGCCGGAGATGGCCGCGAAAGCACGACTGCGGGTCGACGCGGCCGGCTGGTCCAACGTGCATCTGTGCATCGCCGATGCGGCCGATGCCGACTTCTCGGCCTATCGCTTCGACGCCCTGCTCTTTCATTACGCCCACGACGTCCTGTGCTCGGCGGCGGCACTGGCCAACATCTTTGCCGCCACACGACCGGGTGCCGCCGTCGCCGTGGCTGGCATCAAGATCGTGCACCCGCTGCTGCTGCCGCTTAACCTGTGGGCCAGGCTGCGCGGCTGGCGTTACCGGACCAGCCGCGCCCATCTGCAAGCGCCCTGGCAGCCACTGACACGTTGGGTGCCGCACTTCGCAGTCGAGTCCTTCCTACTCGGAACGGCGTTCGTGGCCTGCGGCCGGGTGCGTGATACTTTTGCGGACCGATGATGGCGAGGCCCGGCCAACCAAGGTGCATGGGTCGTGGCAGCGCTGTACCGCTTCGACGGCGGCGACGAGGCCGCACCGATCGCGTTGTGGAGCTTGAGTGACCTACACGGTCGAACAGCATATCGCCCTGAAACGCGTTGCCGCACTGGCAGCGTCGCCTGACGGCCGCTGGCTGGCTGTGGTGGTGCAACGGCTCGACCGCGACGGCGCGAAGTACGTCTCCGACTTGTGGAAAGTTCCCACTGACGGCTCATCGGCCACGCAGTTGACGCGCGGCGAATCGAAGGACACGGCGCCGTGCTTCCGCCATGACGGCGCGCTTTGCTTTCTTTCGAATCGGCAGCCGAACGAGGTAAAGGCGGACGAGGACGCAGAAAAACGCATGCAGGTATGGTGCCTGCCCGCTGGCGGCGGCGAGCCAATCATGTTGACCGACGAGCCGCTCGGCGTCGAAGGTTTCAGGTGCGCAAAAAAGGCCGACCGCATGGCACTGCTCGTGCCGGTGCTGCCCGACGTGCCGCACGACAAGCAGCGCGAAACGGCCGCCGAGCGCGCCAAGAAAGGCCCAAGCGCGCGACGCTATACGCGGCAGCCGGTGCGCCACTGGGATCACTGGCTGCACGAGAACGAGGATTTCGCCTTCACCCATGTGATCGCCTGCGAGGGCAACAGCGGCAATCGCATCGACCTGACGCCGGGCGCGCGGCGCGAGTTCGCCATCGAGCCGGCAATGGACATCTCGGCCGATGGCAGGCAGGTGGCGGTGACGCGGCACGCTCCAGGGGCCGACCGCGAACTAGACACGACGATCCTGCTGATCGAAGTCGACACACGCGCGCAGCGCATGATCGGCGAGGCGCCGGTGGTGAACTTCGACGCCCCGCGGTTCTCGCCTGATGGCCGCTTCATCGCCAGCACACGGTCTTATCGCAGCCCGAAGATCGTCGTGCGGCCGCTGACGGTACTCATCGATGTGGCCTCCGGCAGCATCCGCGAACTGGCTGCAGGCTGGGATCGCTGGCCACAGGTCAATGACTGGAGCGCCGACGGCCGCAAGCTGCTGGTGACCGCCGACGACGGCGGCTTCACCCCGGCGTTCACGATCGACCTCGACAGCGACACTGTCGAACGCCTGACGCATCCGGACGACGGCGGCACGCACGCCGAAATTGCCTCGCTGTCCGATGGTCGCATCGTGGGCCTCCGTTCGACGCTGCTGCAGGCGCCGGAATGCTTCGTTATTGACCAGCGCGCCGACAGCCATCCGAAGTTGCTGACCTGCCTGTCTGGACAGGAGAGACCCGACTACGCCGTGGTCGAAAACCTTAACGTTGCCTCGACCGACGGCACCGCTATCCAGTTGTTTCTCGTCAAGCCGAGGCAGGCGAGCGGACCGCTGCCGCTGCTGCTGTGGATCCACGGCGGCCCGATCGGCATGGATACCGACGGCTGGCACTGGCGCTGGAATCCGCTGCTGGCGGTGGCGCAGGGTTACGCCGTG
>JBFINI010000310.1:0-4303 GCA_041611275.1 Burkholderiaceae bacterium | reverse complement strand
CGCACTGGCTGGAGGAAGCGCACGAATTCGCCGCCGGGCTTTTTGCCGCGCTGGTCGTGGTGCACCTGGCCGGCGTCGCCATCGGCAGCCTGCTCGGCCGGGAAAATCTCGTGCGATCGATGTTCACGGGACGCAAGCGCATTCGTTAAGGGTGGCGCTAACCGCGTTTCGTGCTTGAGTTCGGCAACCCCGAGATCGCAGCGGTGCGGCCGTGCTACGCCACTGCTGAGCAGCGGCCGCGAAGTGCGAGGCGATTCGTTCGGGCGCACAATGCGTACCGTTCTCGAAGACCAGAACAGGCGCTCGATGCCGCGCATCGTCATCAATGGTCAGGAGGTTCGCAGGCCGCTGGCGCGCTTCGTGCTGTTGGTGATCGGCTGCGTCGTCGCCGCGGTGGTGCTGGCCAGCGCGGCGGCCTGGGTGCTGATCCTTCTCGGCCTGGGCACCGTGATAGTCGTCTTCGCCTTCGTGCTAGCGCTGCTGCTGGCTGCGGTGCTGATTCCGTGGGCGGTGATCACGGCGCTACTCGGGCGCGGCGGCCGGCATCGGTGACGGGTGAGGGCGGCGCCGCCGGAATCGATCGATCGTGAAGTGCAACGTTAAGACTAGTGGCGCGGACCGGCGCGCGGCGCCGCGCTGAGCGCGATGCAGGCCCTGGCCGTCTCCACGCTGCTGGTCGCGCTTGCCGAGATGGGCGACAAGACGCAGCTGCTGTCGTTCGTGCTCGCCGCCAAACTGAAGCGCCCGTGGCCGATCATCGCCGGCATCTTCGTGGCCACGCTGGCCAACCACTTTCT
Source organism: Burkholderiaceae bacterium (assembly GCA_041611275.1). GTDB lineage: Bacteria > Pseudomonadota > Gammaproteobacteria > Burkholderiales > Burkholderiaceae_F > JADJWR01. Next base: position 3,506 of record JBFINI010000310.1, on the reverse strand, counting down.
GGCGGGCTGGGTCGGCGCCTGGCTGGCGTCGCTGCTCGCGCCGGCGACGCTGAAGTGGACCATTGCGCTGTCGTTCTTCGCCTTCGGCCTGTGGGCGCTGAGGCCCGATACGCTCGATGCCGAGCGCGAGTACTCCGATCGCAGCGTGTTCGTCACGACGCTGATCGCCTTTTTCTGGGTTGAAATGGGCGACAAGACGCAACTGGCCACGGTGGCGCTGGCGGCGCGTTTCGACGCGCTGGGTGCGGTGGTGCTGGGCACCACGCTCGGCATGCTGATCGCCAATGCGCCGGCCGTCTGGCTTGGTGAAGCGCTCGCCCATCGATTGAACATGAATGTGATGCGCTGGGTTGCCGCGGCCCTGTTCTTCATTCTCGGTGCGCTGACGCTCGTGGCTGGCGTTTCCGTATAGCCGGCGGGCATCTCGTTGGCGGCAACGGGGCGACCCCAAGATTCCGTGACGCCGGTTGCGGCAAATGCGGTTGTTATCGCAATGGTGCGTGGCTAGGGTGCGAAAACCAACCGGTCCGCCCTGCGGACCAGTGCCCGTTCCGCCCAGACCTGCGACCAAGGAGATCCATCAATGGCTGACCGACCGAAAGTCTGTTTCGACCGCATCCTGCCGCGCGACCTGATGCGCATGCAGGCGACGACGAGCGCTGCCGGGCGCACCCGTGCCATCGCGCCAATCGGCAAGACGTGGATGAACGGATCGACGCTGCATGTGCGCTTCGTCGGCGGCTCGCCGGAGCAGCAGGCCAGGGTCAGGGAACAGGCCGGCTGGTGGAGCGCTCATGCGAACCTGAAGTTCGAGTTCGACAACGCGCCGAACGCCGAAATCCGCATCGGCTTCGACGAATACGATGGTGCCTGGAGCTACGTCGGCACCGACTGCCGCAACATTCCGCTGAACGAAGTGACGATGAACCTCGGCTTCATGGACGGCGGTACCGTCGCCCACGAATTCGGCCATGCCATTGGTCTGGCTCATGAACATCAGAACCCGGGCGGCGGCATCCAGTGGAACGAGCAGGTGGTGATCCGTGAAATGGCGAAGTCGCCAAACTACTGGGACGAGGCGACCACCCGGCACAACATCCTGCGCAAATATTCGCTCGACCAGATCAACGGCACCGACTTCGATCCGAAGTCGATCATGCTGTACTTCTTCCCGGCCGACTGGACGCTCAACGGCATCGGCACGCAGGCCAACGAGGTGCTGTCCGAGATCGACAAGATGTTTATCGCCGGCGCCAAGATGTACCCGCGCACCCAGCCGACCGTGGCCGAGGCGACCGCACTGAAGGTCAACGCGGCCCGCCGCACGCAGGCGCAGATCGGCAAGTTCGGCGAGGAGGATCTGTTCACGTTCACGGTGACGCAGCCGGGCCGCCATGTGATCGATACGCGCGGCCCGACCGACGTGGTGATGAAGCTGTTCGGTCCGGACAGCCCGACCGCGGTGATGGCTGAGGATGACGACAGCGGCGTCGATTACAACGCGCACATCGCCGTCGACCTGATCGAGGGCCGCTACTGGGCGCAGGTACGCCACTACAACCTGGCCAGCGGCACCGGCAAGTATTCGATCCGTGTTCGTCGCGTCAAGTCGGCAGACGACTAGCGCGCGAAGTCGAACAGACGCAGCGCGGCGGCAAGCGGGGTGAGCAGATGGCGGTTGTCGGTGCCAAGGAAGCTCGGCTGCACCAGCACGCCGCGGTGGACACCGTGCGCATCGAGCAGGGCGAGGTGCTGCGCAATCGTGGCGTCGTAGCCCGGCAAGTAGCGGGCGTCGGGCAGCACCGGCAGTGAACGCGCGAAGACGTGGGCATGTGTGTCGACGATCATCGATTTGATTGTTGCAGCGATCCGGGCTGGCGCCGAGCGGCCGCCTCCAGGGTGACTGCTGGATAGTGCAGCTGTGACGGCTGCCGGCCGGACGCCACCACCGCTGGCGCGCAAACTGCGCGTGGAAGTCGCGTCGCCGCGGTGCCGAGCTGCCATCCGACCCGGCGCATTGCCATGATTACGTGCAGCTACCGATCGCGCTGCCGCGCCGCGAACGCTGGGCCGGCCTCGCCGCGGAGCCCGGCCGCGATCCGTGGTGCGTTGCTGACGGCTAGGTTGTCGCCGGTTTGCGGCGGGTGCTTCTCGTCTAAGCTTCGCGCTGGCAACAATAGAGCAAGGAGGAGCCATGATTTCGCGATTCGTTCGCGCGGCCGCGTGCGCGCTGATATTTGCCGCCACCGGTGTCGCCGCGCAGGACCTGACAGTCGGACTGTCGACACCGATCACCACGCTCGACCCGCACTTCCACAACCTGTCGCCCAACAACGCGATGGCGCGGCACGTGTTCGAGACACTGATCCGCACCGACGAGGCGCAGCGCCAGTATCCCGGACTGGCCGACTCGTGGACGGCGCTGTCGGATACAGAATGGGAGTTCAAGCTGCGCAAGGGCGTGAAATGGCACGACGGCAAGCCGTTTAACGCCGAGGACGTGATCGCCACCTTCAAACGCGTGCCGAACGTGCCGAACAGCCCGTCGTCGTTCGCGGTGTTCGTCCGTCCGATCACCGACATCCGTGCGGTCGATGCGCAGACGCTGCGCATAAAGACCGCCAGCGCGCACCCGCTGCTGCCCAGCGACATGAGCGCGGTACTGATCCTGCCGAAGGACGTGGCCGAGACGGCCAAGACCGAGGACTTCAACTCCGGCAAAGCGATGATCGGCACCGGGCCGTTCAGGTACGTCGAGTATGTCTCGGGCGACCGCGTGGTACTCGCCCGCAGCGACAGCTACTGGGGCACCAAGCCGCACTGGGGCAAGGTGACCTTCAAGATGATCCCGAGCGCACCGGCGCGGGTGGCGGCGCTGCTGGCCGGCGACGTGCAGATGATCGAAAACGTGCCGACGGCGGACATCCCGAAACTGAAGTCCGATGCCCGCGTGGCGCTGTCCTCGGCGGTGTCGAACCGGCTGATCTATCTGCACATGGACAGCGGCCGCGAGAAGAACTCGCCGTTCGTGACCACGGCCGACGGCAAGCCGATGGAAGCCAACCCGTTCCGTGACGCACGCGTGCGCCGCGCGATCAGCAAAATGATCGACCGTGACGCGATCGCCTCGCGCATCATGGAAGGGCAGGCGGTCCCGGCCGGGCAACTGCTGCCCGATCAGTTCTTCGGCACCAGCAAGAAACTGAAGGCGGAGAAGTACGATCCGGAAGGCGCCAAGAAACTGCTCGCCGAGGCCGGCTACCCGAACGGGTTCGGGCTGACGCTGCATGCGCCGAACAACCGCTATATCGACGATGCGGCGGTGGCGCAGGCCGTCGCGCAGTTCCTGTCGCGCAACGGCATTCCGACCAAGCTCGAGACGATGCCGTCAAACGTCTTCTTCTCGCGCGGCACCAAGCTCGAGTTTTCATTCCTCTTGGCCGGCTGGGGCGCGGAGTCGGGCGACACCAGCTCGCCGCTGCGCGCGCTGCTCGGCACCAGATCGG
>JBFINI010000309.1:0-4328 GCA_041611275.1 Burkholderiaceae bacterium | reverse complement strand
TGCCGCGCCGAAGATCGCATTGAGTGTTCGCATTGGAGATGGTCAATGAGCCGCTGCACCACGCTTGTCGCGCACTTAACCAGAGTAGTTGTTGGTCTGGCCATCACGGTGCGTAGTCGGCGCAGGGACTAAGCAGCGCTTGTGACGCTTCGGGGTTGGCCGTGGAGGACGTTAATGCGCTTGAAGTCACCGCCGCCGACGCGGAGGCGTGGGATGCCGCGGTGACCTCCTTCCGGAAAGCTCACCGTATTGGCAGCCCAAAACCGGTGCTTGCCTCGGAAACCGGCAGCATGAAAGTTCAACCACTGTATCCGCCCAGCGATTTGAAAGAGGATCTCGGCAGTCTCGCGTCATTGCGATTCCGCGAGCCATAGTCCGCTAGAGTTGGCAACGACCCCGCTCCGGCGGGGTTCTTTTTTTCGCGGCCGCGATCAACGCGACGCTCGTTCGGCAACCATCCACAACAGCAGAAAGCAGGCCACGCTGACCGCACCGATGCCGGCCACCATCAGCGTGCCGGTCTGGAATTCGCCGAGCCAGAAGCGCCCGGTGAGCCTGCTGGCCACGGATACGCCCATCAGCAGGATGCCGAGCAGCCCAATCAACTGTCCGCCCCTGAGCAGAAGTGCTCTCATCGCTTTTCTCCTTCGGCAGTTCGTGGCCCAAGCGTAAGGGGCGCACAGCAACTCGTCGACGCTACGCGGTTGCATGTGCGTTCGACCGACGAAGCCCTGATTCGATTGCCGTGGCTCACGTTTGAGCACATCAGGCAGCCGCGCCGACCAGGTCGGCCTGGCGGTGGTCGATCGCTCACACGCAGCGGATAGTTGACACTGCAATTCGTTTATATTCAATATCTTGAAGTGCTTTCCTCAAGTCATTTCTCACGCCATCAATCGGTCGATCCTTGGTTTGAGCCAAAGTCAGCCCGCTGAGGGCTCGCAAGCCAGTGCCGTAGCGTTCACCTTAGCTCGTTGCATTCGTGTTGGCAGCTACGCTTATCAGCCGTCCCTGCGAAACCCACGAACCAGCGAATCGAAATGCCTGCGCTCGGCCGCGACCGTGGACCGCGGCCCGAACAGCTGGATCGTGATGTTGCCGGCGATGGTTTCGACGATCGCCACCAGCAGCGTCTGCCCGGGTCGCGGCTCGCCTTGCGGCCCACTGCCGACGCCGCGCGCGTACGAGCCGTTTAACTCGACCAACGTTACAGGCAGGTCGCCGACCTTCAGCACTTCGGTCTTCGGCGCAACAGCGCGACCGTCAGCGGTCGTGAACTGCGACGTCCAGCGCTGGATGTTGGCGGCGACCGAACCGCCCTGCCCTTTGCCGAAATAGAAGACCACGAGTTCGGCGTCACCGTCCCGACCGGCAACCCGATACTGCGCCAGCCGATACTGGCTGCTCGGTGCCTGCGCCTGCCACTGCGGCGACACTGGCGCCGTGTAGCCGAGCGCGGAAAATTTCGCCGCTTGAGCTGTCGCTGGCAGACCTATCACGACAACGGCACCACACAGGGCAATCACGGCGCGGCGCAGAAGTCGCCCCGCACTCGCGGCAACCCCGTGGCGCTGGGCGATACGGGTTTCGTTCATACGGAATGCCCGCTGAAGCCCTGAACCGTCAGTCATTTTGCGGGCAGTCACTGCAACGCATGCTTGCGGATGTGCGCGACGCCGCCGTAGCTGCCGACCCAGAGCGCACCTTCGGCGGTAGTCGTCATCGCAAAGACGTTGTCGGCAAACAAGCCGTCGCTAGTGCGCAGCGTGTCGAACTGCTCGCCGTTCATCCGCGCCAGGCCATTATTGGTGCCAACCCACAGCCGGCCCTTCGAATCGAGATGGAGCATGAATACATGGTTTCCCGGCAGGCCTTCGACGGTTGTGTAGTTCTTCCACTGCTTGCCGTCGAAGCGCCCGAGGCCGCCGCCCCAGGTGCCGACCCAGACGAGGCCATCGCGATCGACTTCGATGGCGACGATGTAATTCGGATTGAACGCCACGTCGACGCCCTGCAATCCCATTTCCTCTTTCTGTCGCGCGTGGTGCGTCGACTGCTTCGAAGGATCGTTCTTGTAGGCGATTGCATGCTTGACCTTCTCGAACGGAGCGCCCAGTCCCTTGGCGTGATTCCAGTTGCTCCATTGGCCGTTGCGGTACAACGCCAGCCCGCCCTCGGTGGCCAGCCAGATGTCGCCATTCTTGCCTTCAGCCAGTCCGTAGACCCAGTCGTTCGGCAGGCCGCCGCTCGTGCTCTGCACCGTGTGCAATTCCCAACTCGCTCGATCCCGCAGCGCGCCGCGGCGAACGCGATTGACCCCGGACCAGGTGGCGATCCACAAATCGCCGTTCGACGCCTGCAGCGCGTCGTAGACGAACGCATCGCCGAGGCCGTCCGGAACGTTGAACGTCTCCCACTTCTCGGCGGCCGCATCGAACAGCGAGAAGCCGCCGCCGTAGGTGCCCACCGCGATCCGGTCGCCAAGCTTGCCGACGTAGAACACGCCGTTCGATAGCAGGCCGTTCCTGGCGTCGAACAGCTTGTACTCGTCGCTGCGCGTGTTGTAGCGAATCAGCCCGCCGGAGGTGCCGACCCATAACAGGTCGCCGTCGGCGAAGATGCCCTTGACGTTGCGGTTGCCGACGCGGAAGTGGGTGAACTTCGTGCTGGCGTCGACCTGTACCTTGCCTTCGCGTTCCTGCGTCACCGGCGGATGCGTCATCGGCGCCGCCGTGCCCGGCTGCGGCGTGCCGACCGCCTGCGCCTTGGCCGTCGACGGCAGCGCCATCTCGTTGCCAAACCGCCCGAGGCCGTAGGCACCCGCGACCAGCGCGGCAATCGCCCCGAGTCCGATGACCAGCGTTTTCGTACCAATCTGCACTTTCGCTTTCTCCTTTCGCTGCGGCTCGCGGCCCGATCCGTCAGCGCCGGCCGATGCGGGCCACGCCGTGACGCGTGCCCACCCAGACGTCGCCATTCGGTGCCGCCGCCACCGCGTAGACATGCGCATCGAGCAGGCCGTCCTTCTTGCCGAAGCTGACGAAGCCCTTGCCGTCGAAGCGTGAAACGCCGTTGCTGGTGCCGAACCACAGCGCGCCGTCGCGATCGCGCGCGATGCTGTAGACGATGTTGCCGGCCAGCCCGTCAGTGACTGTGTAGTTGCGCCATTGCTTGCCGTCGAAGCGCGACGCGCCACCGCCCCAGGTGCCAGCCCAGATCGTTCCATCGGGCTCGGCCAGCATTGCAAAGGTGTAGTTGGGGTTGTAGGTGGGCGCACCCTCGCCGGTCACCGACAGGTCATGGCGCGAACGCGTACCCAGTCCGGTGTTAGTGCTCGGCGACAGGTTCTCGCTGTTCGGCGCACCCAGCCCGTCCTTGTGCGCCCAGTGCGTCCACCTCTTGCCGTCGAGCATCGTCACGCCGCCCTCGGTGCCGAACCAGACCCGGCCACGGCCGTCGATCGCCAGGCCGTAGACCCATTCGTTGATCAGTTCCTTCTTGTAGTTGCGGAACTTGCCGGTCTTCAGGTCGAAGTGGCTGGCGCCCGCCCAGGTGCCGATCCACAGATTGCCGGCCGGATCGTTGGCAAACGCGTAGACCCAGTAGTCGGCCAGGCCGTGCAGCGGGAAGTAGGTCTTCCACTTGCCGTCGCGGTAGCGCGAGGCGCCGCCCGAATTGGTGCCGAACCACTTGTAGCCCTGCGTGTCGATACCGATGGCGAACACGTACTCGTTGGCAAGGCCCTCGTTGCGCGTGAACGTGTTGCGCCGCTGCCCCGACTTCAGGTCGATCTCGTTGACGCCGCCGGAGGTGCCGACCCACAACGTTTCGTTCTTCTCGTCCACCGTCAGCGCGCGCACGTAGACGTTGCGGCCGACCTCGAACGCTTCGAGCACCTTCAGCACACCCGGCGACTGCACTTGGGCAGCCGCGCCGCCGGCCAGCAGCATCGCTGCCAATACCGTGAACAGCCGAGCGGGCCTCATCAGCGCAGGCTCCTGACGTAGGCGATCACGTCGCGCAGCTCGCGTTCGCTGAGCACGCCGGCAAAGCCCGGCATCGCCGCACGCCCCAGCCGCAGCGACGATAGCAACGCGCTGTCCGGCTGCAGCAATCCTTCAGCACGCGTGAAGTCCGGCGCATTAGGCCAGAGCGGGCGGCCGTCGCTGCCATGGCAATTGGCGCAGTACGACCGGTAGACCTGCTGCCCCTTGATCACATCGGCGGCTCGCAGCGGCAGCGCCATCGCGAGCAGCATTCCGGCAAGGAGGACGCGCGTCATCACTGGCTCACTTCTTCGCGGGCCGCGCCCGCTTGCCAACGGCGCG
>JBFINI010000308.1:0-4338 GCA_041611275.1 Burkholderiaceae bacterium | reverse complement strand
GTGTATTCGAGTCGTGTCCGCCGCAACACCGCCGACGGCGACATATGCGATCACGCAGTCAAGCGTCCATCCACCACCACGCGCAGCCCGCATCATCCGCCGCCCGCGCTGCGGCGGCAACAGCGGTCAGACGGGGTTCAATCGCCGCTCGGCAGGAACCCCTCGGTCGACAGGTAGCGCTCACCGGTGTCGTAGTTGAAGCCGAGCACGCGGCTGCCTGCGGCAAGTTCCGGCAGCTTGCGCGCGATCGCCGCCAGCGTGGCGCCGGAACTGATGCCGATCAACATGCCTTCCTCGCGCGCGGCGCGCCGCGCCATCTCGCGCGCCTCCTCCGCGTCGACCTGAATCACGCCGTCGAGCAGCGCGGTGTGCAGGTTCTTCGGCACAAAGCCAGCGCCGATTCCCTGGATCGGATGCGGTGCCGGCGCGCCGCCGGAGATCACCGGCGATGCGGCCGGCTCGACGGCGAACACCTTTAGCCGCGGCCATGCCTTCTTCAGTACCTGCGCGCAGCCGGTGATGTGGCCACCGGTGCCCACGCCGGTGATCAGCGCGTCGGCGCCGTCGGAGAAATCCTCGAGCAGTTCGCGGGCGGTGGTGCGCACGTGCACGTCGATGTTGGCCGGGTTGTCGAACTGCTGCGGCATCCAGGCGCCAGGCGTGGCGTCGATCAGTTCCTGTGCGCGGGCGATGGCGCCCTTCATTCCCTTTTCGCGCGGCGTCAGGTCGAAGGTTGCGCCGAAGGCGAGCATCAGGCGGCGCCGCTCGATGCTCATGGAATCAGGCATCACCAGCACCAGCTTGTAGCCCTTGACTGCAGCGACCATCGCCAGCCCGATGCCGGTGTTGCCCGAGGTCGGCTCGATGATCGTGCCGCCGGGCTTGAGCACGCCGCGCGCTTCGGCGTCCTCGATCATCGACAGCGCGATGCGGTCCTTGATCGAGCCGGCGGGATTGGCGCGCTCGGACTTGATCCAGACTTCGTGCGTGCTGCCGAACAGCCGGTTGATGCGGATGTGCGGCGTGTTGCCGATCGTGTGCAGGATGTTCTCAGCTTTCATTGTGATCTCCTCCTTCTTGCGCCGGCCGAGCGTGACACAGCGCCGATCCCAGTTTGCGCCGAATGCGCTATTTCGTTATTCGGCTACGCTCGCCTGCCCGCGTACCGGCCGCAACATTGAATCCGAACGCAGCCCAATTGTGGACGGCGCCGCGCTGGGCGCTGGCGCTGCTGCTCGCCTGCCTCGGCATGCTCGGGCCGTTCGCGATCGATACCTACCTGCCGGCGTTCACCGGCATCGCACAGACGCTGCAGGCCACGCCGCTGCAATTGCAGCAGACGCTGTCGGCCTATCTGTTCGGCTTCGCTTTCATGAACCTCTTTCACGGCGCGCTGGCCGACAGCTTCGGCCGCCGGCCCGTGATCCTCGCCGGCGTGGCAGTGTTCACTGTCTCGTCGATCGGCTGCGCGCTGGCCACCACACCGACGCAGCTGATTGCCTTCCGCGCGCTGCAGGGGCTGGCCACTGGCGCCGGCATGGTTGTCTCGCGTGCGGTGATCCGCGACATGTTCCCGCCAACCGATGCACAGCGCGTGATGTCGCAGGTGACGCTGTTCTTCGGCATCGCACCGGCGATCGCGCCGATGGTCGGCGGCGTGCTGTTTGTCTACGTCAACTGGCAGTCGATCTTCTGGTTTCTCGCCGCCTTCGGCGCGGCACTGTGGTTCGCCAACGTCCGCGTGCTGCCCGAGACCCTTCACCCGAGCGAACGACAGCCGTTCAACCTGCGCAACCTGCTGCGCGGCTACGCGACGCTCCTCGGCAACTTGCGCTTCGTCCTGCTGGCGCTGGCCAGCGGCATTCCATTCAACGGCATGTTCCTGTACGTGCTGTCGGCGCCGGCTTTCCTCGGCGAACTACTGCAAATGGCGCCAACGCAGTTCTTCTGGTTCTTCACCATCAACATCGCCGGCATCATGGGCGGTGCCTGGGTCAGCGGGCGGCTGTCCGGCCGCATCGAACCGCGGCGGCAGGTGCGCTGGGGCTTCGCGATCATGGTGGCGATCTCGCTCGTCAACATCGCCGCCAATGCGCTGTTCGAGGCGCAGGCGTGGTGGGCGCTGGCGCCGATCGCGGTGTACTCGTTCGGCTGGGCGCTGGTAGTGCCGGTGGTGACGATCATGGCGCTCGACGTCGCACCCGATCGGCGCGGGCTCGCCTCGTCCCTGCAGGCAGTGATCGGCAGCATTGCCAACGGCGTGGTCGCTGGCGTCGTCTCGCCGCTGGTGATGCACTCGACGCTGGCGCTGGCCGTGGCCTCGGCCGGCCTGATGAGCGTCGGGCTGATAGCCTGGATCGCGCTCAGCCTGCGCGGCCGCGAACCTGCGGCCTGAACCGCCGGTCCTTCAGTGGCCGAGAATCTTCGACAGGAAGTCCTTGGTCCGCTCGCTCTTCGGGTTGTCGAAGAACTGGTGCGGGTCGTTCTGCTCGACGATCTGGCCCTCGTCCATGAAGATCACGCGGTTGGCCACCGCCTTGGCAAAGCCCATCTCGTGCGTCACGCACAGCATGGTCATGCCCTGGCCGGCCAGCTCGATCATCACATCGAGCACTTCCTTGATCATCTCCGGATCGAGCGCCGAGGTTGGCTCGTCGAACAGCATGATCTTCGGCGTCAGGCAAAGGGCACGGGCGATCGCCACGCGCTGCTGCTGACCACCGGACAGCTGCAGCGGAAACTTCTGCGCCTGTTCGGCGATCTTCACGCGCGTGAGCTGCTGCATCGCGCGTTCCTCGGCCTCTTTCTTCGGCGTCTTGCCGACCCACATCGGCGCCAGCGTCAGGTTCTCCAGCACGGTCAGGTGCGGAAAGAGATTGAACTGCTGAAACACCATGCCGACTTCGCGGCGCACTTTCTCGATCGCCTTGATGTCGTCGGTGAGCTCGATGCCGTCGACGCGGATCGTGCCCTCCTGGTGCTCTTCCAGCCGGTTGATGCAGCGGATCAGGGTCGATTTGCCGGAGCCCGAAGGGCCGCAGATGACGATCCGCTCGCCGGGTTCGACTTTCAGGTCGATATCGCGCAGCACGTGGAAATTGTTGTCGTACCACTTGTTGACCTTCTCGAAGCTGATGATGTGTTCGGCCATAAGGTTTCCTAGCGTGTCTTGCTGCGGCCAAGCTGGCCTTCGATCCACAGGCTGTAGCGCGACATCGCAAAGCAGAAGATGAAGTAGATCAGCGTGATGAACAGATAACCCTCGATCTTGAACGGCCGCCACTCGGCATCCGAGTTCAGCGCCAGGCCCAGTGCGCCGGTCAGTTCATACAGCGACACGATAGTGACCAGCGAGGTGTCCTTGAAGATGGCGATGAAGCTGTTCATGATGCCCGGCACGACCATCGCCAGCGCCTGCGGCAGCACGATCTTGCGCTGGATCTGCCAGTACGACAGCCCGATCGACTGGCCCGCTTCGATTTGTCCTTTCGGAATCGCCTGCAGCCCGCCGCGCACCACCTCAGCCAGGTAAGCGGCCGAGAACAGCGTGATGCCGACCAGCACCCGCAGCAGCACGTCGGGCGATTTGCCGATCGGCATGAACAGCGGGAACATGAAGCTGGCCATGAACAGCACCGAGATCAGCGGCACGCCGCGGATCAGTTCGATGTAGATCACGCACAGCGAACGGATCGCCGGCAGTTCGGAGCGGCGCCCGAGCGCGACGACGATCGAGATCGGGTAGGCCAGCACGATGCCGAAGGTGGCCAGCATGATGGTCAGCGGCAGCCCGCCCCACTGATCGGTCGTGACCGGCTCGAGACCGAACCAGCCGCCGCCCATCAGCATGAAGAAGCCCGGAACGACCGCGATCCACAACAGCGCCAGCCAGGGCTTCCAGAACTGTCGGATGCAGCTGACGACCAGCAGCGCCACCAGCATGATCGTCGCCACCTCAGGGCGCCACTGCTCCTCGAAGGGATAGCGGCCGAAGATGATGAAGCGGAACTTCTCGACGATCACGCCCCAGCAGGCGCCGACACCGCGCGCGGCCTGGCAGGTTTCCGGATTGGTCGCGGTGACGGCCCTGACCACCGCCCAGTTGATCAGCGGCGGCAGCACGTACACGGCCAGCGCGATGATCAGCACCGTGACGGCGGAGGTACGCAGGTCGCCGAACAGGTTGGCCCGAATCCAGGGCACCAGGCCCTCGGTCTTGACCGGTGCCGGGCGTGGCGCGATGGGTTTGAAGGCGGCGCTCATGATCAGCGCTCCTTGATCGCCGAGCGTTTGTTGTACCAGTTCATGAAGGCACTGGTCGACAGCGAGGTCGTCAGG
>JBFINI010000307.1:0-4339 GCA_041611275.1 Burkholderiaceae bacterium | reverse complement strand
CGCCGTGCGACTTTGCAGGCCACCTCGGTCATCTCGTCGATGTCCCGCACGTCGTCGGTGTGCACCGAGTGCACGCCCCAGGCCAATGCGAGCCGGCGCGCCGTGGCGAGGCTCGGCGTCAGGCTCAGGATCGGCGACTCGGGCCGCTCGCGCGCGGCGCGCAGGCTGGTGTAGCCGGAACTCGTGTAGCAGACGATCACCGCCGCTTGCAGCAACGCAACCGCGTGTCGCATCGCGCAGCACACGGCTTCGGCAACGTCGCCGCCGGGGCGCGCCGCCGTGTGCGAAGCATCGATCAGCTGGCGATACAGCGGGTCGGCCTCGACCTCGCCGATGATCCGATTCATCATCGTCACCGCTTCGACCGGATGTTTGCCGACCGCCGATTCGGCCGACAGCATCACCGCGTCGGCGCCGTCGTAAATCGCGGTGGCGACGTCGGAGGCTTCGGCGCGCGTCGGCACCGGTGCTTCGACCATCGATTCGAGCATCTGCGTGGCGACGATCACCGGCTTGCCGAGGCGCCGGCAGGTGCGCACGATCCGCTTCTGGATCGCCGGCACCTTCTCGGCCGGCAGTTCGACACCGAGGTCGCCGCGCGCGACCATCACGGCGTCGGCCAGCGCGACGATCTCATCGAGCTGTTCGACCGCCGACGGTTTCTCCAGCTTGCAGACGATGCCGGCGCGTTTGCCGATCAGCTCGCGCGCCTGCGCCACGTCCTGTGGCCGCTGCACGAACGACAGCGCGATCCAGTCGGCGCCGAGTTCGAGCGCCAGATCGAGATCACGTCGGTCCTTTTCGGTCAGCGCGCTGACTGGCAGCATAACGCCGGGCAGATTCACGCCCTTTCGCTCCGACAATTCGCCGCCAACCGCAACCCGCGTCTCGGCGAAGTCGTTGCCACAGCGCTCGACCACCAGACGCAGGCGGCCGTCGTCGAGCAGCAGTTCGGCGCCCTTCTCCAGCGCCGCAAAGATCTCCGGATGCGGCAGGCTCGCGCGCTGCGCGCTGCCCGGCGCCTCATCGAGATCAAGCCTGAACTTCTGGCCCTCGGCCAGCGTCACCGGCCCGTCGGCGAAGGTGCCAATGCGCAGCTTCGGCCCCTGCAGATCGGCGAGGATGCCGATCGGCCGACCAGTCTCCGCTTCGAGCTCGCGCAGCACACCGAATCGCTTGCGGTGGTCATCGGCCGAACCGTGGCTGAAGTTCAGGCGGAAGACGTCGACACCGGCGGCAAACAGCTTGCCGATGACGTCCTTGCCCGAACTGGCCGGCCCGAGCGTGGCGACGATCTTGGCGTTGCGGCTGCGGCGCTTCACTGCTGGCGCCTCGTGTCGACAAACACAGCGCGGAAATAGTTAGCGTTGGTCAGCGCTGGCCCGCCGATCACCTGGTTGCCGAACACTTCGGAGAAGCCGTGGCCGTCACTCTCAGCGAGGCCGTCGGCGGGAAGAAAGCCCTTCTTGAAGGCGCGCGCGATCTGCGGCGTGGCGATCGGCTTGAACTGCGCTTTAGCCAGGCGCACATCACCAAGCTTGCTGTTTTCGCCGCGGCCGCCTTCCAGCACCTCGCGCGCCTCGGGCGACAAGCCAACAACGTAGCGGCGGACGATCGCCAGCGCGTCGGCGCAGGTGGTCGGTTCAGGCATGGTCGGGTTCGAGGCGATGTTGATCGGGTCGTCGTCCGGCACGTCGGAAATCGCCCATGTCAGCAGCCGCGCCAGAGCGCAGGCAGCGACCAGACGCCCACTCCTGATGGCTGACCGGTGCCGGCGCACGCAATTCATTTCGCTGCTGCTGGCGACTGATCTTATCAGCGCACGATCGAAAGACTGCTTGCGCTCGAGGCTCAATCGTTCGATCGACAGCGGCAGCATTGATGAATCGCCACCGAGGACCAGGCACAGCACCAGATCGCCAGCATCAAGCCCGGATACCACCTGCAGCTTGCGCCACGCCGCTGGGACACCCGCCTAGACGGTCACGAGGTGCGCGGCCACGACGATCTCGATTTTCCGGCAAGGCACTGCGTAACCGGTGCGGGCGACGACGAGCTCAGAAAGTTCGTCGGCCCAATGCGCCTCGACCGCGCATGCCAGTGGCGCCGACGCTCTGCCGGCACCGAGGACGATCAATCCGCTTTTCGGTGGCTGCGGCAGTCGCGAGTGGCAACGCACCTGGACGCGACGCGCGAGCAATGCGAGCGAGCGAAGGAGATACGGGCCGAGGTCATCGACGGCGCCGGCTAGGACCGCGCCGGCAACGCGGGGCTGCGCTGTGGCCACCAGCGCAACAGCGCGTCAGCCGCCATCGGTCTGGCGCAGTAATAGCCCTGAATCGCATCGCAGCCCATTTCACTCAGCATCGCGAACGTGGACTCGTCCTCAACGCCCTCGGCAACGGCGCGCAGATCGAAGTTGTGCGCGAGGTCGATCATCGAGCGGACGATCTGCAGGTCCTCGCGGCGAGTGGTCATGCTGGCCACGAACAGCCTGTCGATCTTCAGTTCGGCCAGCGGCATGTCGCGCAGGCGCGCCAGCGATGAGTGCCCGGTGCCAAAATCGTCGATCGACAGCCGCGCGCCGAGCGCGGCGAGCCGGTGCATTACCGCCAGTGTGAGTTGACCGTCACGGATGATCGCGTTTTCAGTCACCTCCAGCACGAGACGCTCGGCGGGCAGGCCCCAGGTCGCCAGCGCCTGCGCGACGCGGTCCGGCAGGGACGGGTCAGTCATCATGCTGGGTGAAAGGTTGATGGCAACCTCGAACCGCACCCCTTGGCGATCGAAATCGGTCACCTGGCGCATCGTCGTGTTGAGCACCAGCTGCGTCAGCTCATCCATCAGACCGTATCGTTCGGCAATATCCACAACGCGCGCCGGCGACAGCATCGGCGCGCCGTCCGTGCGCGGCCAGCGAATCAGCGCCTCGATCGTTGTCCACGTTCCGTCGCGCAGGTCGAACTGAGGCTGAAAGGCGAGGTCGAGCGTGTTGACCCGCAGCGCCTGCTGCACCGCCGGCAGGTCCACCGCATCGTCGTGATCGACCATCTCGGCCACCGCGAATGCGATTGTCGGGTGCGCGTTGGCGGCCGCCTCGCAGGCGATGTCCGCGGCGCAGAGCAACTGCTCCGGGGTCGCGCCGGCGACAGGTGCGATCGCCACGCCGACCTGCGGCCGCAGCGAAACGCCGTCAGAAGGCCGCGTCAGCGCCCGTAGCACGCGGTCGACCGCTAGCCGCGCCACCGCCTCCTGCGTGACCCGGACCAACAGCACGGCGATCTCGTCGCGCCCGCAGTCGGTGACCAGATCCTCCTCATGGAGCGCCTCGGCCGTGCGCAGCAGCGCTTCGCGCAGCACGGGGTCGTCGTCTTCGGCGGTCAGCAACCGCAGGCGCCGATCGCTGCGGCGCAGCCGCACCAGCAGCAGCGTGAAGCCACCGGCTTGCACCGCACTGTCGGCAACGGCGGGGTTGCGAGCAAATGATGCACAGCGCTGCTGCAACTCCGTTTCAAAGTCGTTTCGGGCCACGATTCTCGCTGCGCGTACGGCCCGGGCGCCTTTCAGCGCGTCGCGAATGCGCGCGACGGCGTGGACATCGACTCTTGGCGACCCCAGCGTCATCGTCGGGCGTGCACCTAGTCAGCGTACAGCGCCGCGAGGTTCAGGCCATAGGCGCCGTCGGGCAGGCCGCGTTCGATCCGGATCGGCTTCTCACCCAGCCCGTTGTGCGGCTGGGTCATCAGATCGATCTCGTACGGTTGTTCGAGCGCGCGCCGCGCAGCGTCCATCACGACAAGCACTCGCGGCTCCAGCCGGCGCACTCGGTTATGACAAACGACCACGGCGATCTCGCCCGTGGACAGTTCAACCAGCGCTCCGGTGGGAAAGATGCCGACCGCCTGCACGAACTGCTCGACCAGCGGCGCGTGGAACTTGCTGCCCGCCTCGGCGTACAGCAACTTCATCGCCTCGTGTGGCGCCATCGTTGCCGCGTACGGGCGCGGCGAGGTCATCGCCGCGAAGCAGTCGGCAATCGCTGCCATCCGGCCATGGATTGAAATGGCTTCGGCCGGAAGCTGTCGCGGATAACCCTGGCCGTCGACCCGCTCATGGTGCTCGTGAATTCCCGCCAGCACGGCGGCCGGCAGCGAGCCCTCTTCCGCGAGCTTCTCGACCCCGACGGTGACGTGCTGCTCGATTCGCGCGCGCTCGGCCCCGTCCAGGCCGCCGCGCCGCAACAGCAGGTCCTGGTCGACATAGATCTTGCCGACGTCGAGCAGCAGCCCGATGGTCGCCATCTGCACGAGTTCGGCCGGGGCAAAGCCGAGGTGACGGG
>JBFINI010000306.1:0-4375 GCA_041611275.1 Burkholderiaceae bacterium | reverse complement strand
CGAGAAAACACTCGCGCAGGGGCCGGTCGACAAGCCGGTAGCGGCCAAGGTCGAAGCCCCTGTGCCAGCGGTGCCGGCCGAGTCGCCGGTCTACCGACGTGAGCAGCTGCCGGAGAACATCAGAGCGGAACTGCCGCCGCTGCAGGTCGGCGGCTCGATCTATTCGACCGATGCGGCCAGTCGTTCGCTGATCATCAATGGCCGCATTTTGCGTGAGAACGACCGGCTGACGGCCGACCTGTGGCTCGAGCAGATCAAGCTCAAGGCAGCCGTGCTCCGCTACAAGGGGTACCGGTTCGAGATTCAGTTCTGACGCCTGCGTTCGCCCCGCCTGCCCGTCGCAAGGCCTGAGACGACATCGCCGGCGTGTGACGATCAACGGATGCGGCCACAGGCGAGGCGATCGTCGGTTCGGGCGGCTGCGTTGCCAGCGCCGGAACGTGCCTGTGCCCAATAAGGCCCGAATCGTGGCGCCTCGCACGACCATATAGGCGGCGTGGGATTGCGCCAGAGCAAGAAAAAACCGAAAACTCGTGGCCTTGACGCTGCTGTGTAGTGGCAATCGTCCGCGGATGGGGTAAAGTGCTGCGATGCAACAAACCGCAAAGGAGAGGCCATGGAATTCTCGAACCGAGTTGCCGTGATTACCGGTGGCGGCAGCGGCATCGGCCGCGCGGTCGCCACCGCCATGGCAAGGCGCGATATCGCCGCCGTGGCACTCGTCGACGTGAGTGAAGCGATCGAAGGCGTCGCCGAGAAACTCAATGTCGAAGCGGGCCGCGCGGTCGCGATCCCGTTCCAGGGTGACACCACCGACGCAGCCTTCCGTTCGCAGGTCTTCGACTCGATGAGCCGCAAGTTCGGCAGCGTGTCACTGTGCGTGCCGGCCGCTGGCATCACGCGCGACGACTTGGCGGTGCGGGTGGACAAGGCAACCGGCAAGGCGCGCATCTATCCGCTGGAGGACTTCAAGCTCGTCGTCGACGTGAATCTGATCGCGCCGGTGTACTGGGCGCTGGAAATGATCGGCCGCATTGCCGAGGACCGCGCGGCCAAGGGAAAGAAACGCTGGACGCCTGAGGAAGGCATGCAAGGCTCGGTGGTGTTCATCGGCTCGATCTCGTCGCAAGGCAACCGCGGCCAGATCTCCTATGCGAGCACCAAGGCGGGCCTCGAAGGCGCGGCAGCGACGATCATGAAAGAAGCGATGTTCTACGGCGTGCGCTGCAGCGTGATCCACCCGGGTTTCACCGACACGCCGATGGTCCGCGCCATGGGCATGGACTACGTCACCAAGAACATCCTGCCGTTCACTCAACTCGGTCGGCTGATCCAGCCTGAAGAGATCGCCGATGCGATCTGCTTCATGCTGGCCAACGCCGCCGTCAGTGGCGAGCTTTGGGTCGACGCCGGCTGGCACGCCCCGGCATAGCGAAGGTTCCGGATCGACTGGCTTGACACGTCATTCATCACATCGGCCGCGCAGTCATGAACACGAAAAGCAAACCTGCCCCGACCGCCCAGGACTTCGATCGGGAATTCCGCGCCCAGGTCGCGCAAATGACGGCCGGCCTCGCCCCGACGGCGTTCACGACGGCCTGGGCAGACTGGGCAATGCATCTGGCCCTGGCCCCGGCCAAGCGGCGCGAGCTTCAGCAGGACGTGCTGGAGCGCGCCCAGGACACTTGGGCGTTCGCGCTGCGAGCACTGGCTGGAGTGCCGTTATCGCCGTCTGACGGTTTTGCGGGCGACGCCGATCGACGCTTCGATGCGGAGAACTGGTCGCTGTTTCCGTTCAACGTCTACGCGCGCGCCTACCAGAACAACGTGGCGCTGCTGAAGGATGCCGTGCGCGACGTCGACGGCGTCACCGAGTATCACGGTCAGCTGCTCGAATTTGCGGTGCGCATGCTGCTCGATGCGACATCGCCGTCGAACTACCTGGCCTCGAACCCGGAGCTGCTGGCGCTGACCCAGTCGGAGCGGGGGCAGAACCTCCTGAGCGGGTTGGAAAATTTGGTCGAGGACATCCAGCGCACGCTCGATGGCATGGAGCCGGTTGGCGCCGAGGAGTTCGCGGTTGGCGAGAACGTCGCCGTCACCCCGGGCAAGGTCGTATTCCGCAATGAGCTCATCGAGTTGATCCAGTACGAGCCGGCGACCAAGGACGTTTACGCAGAACCGATCCTGATCGTGCCGGCCTGGATCATGAAGTACTACATCCTCGACCTCAGCCCGCGCAATTCGATGGTGAAGTACCTGGTCGAGCAGGGCCACACTGTTTTCGCGATGTCGTGGAAGAACCCCGACGAGAAGGACCGCGACATCGGCATGGATGACTATCTGCAGAAGGGCTTCTTCGCCGCACTCGACGCCGTGACTGCAATTGTGCCGAACAAGAAAGTCCATGCTGTCGGCTACTGCATCGGCGGCACTTTGCTGGCGATCGGCGCGGCGGCGCTGGCACGCGAGCAGGACGAGCGGCTCGCCTCACTCACTTTGTTCGCCGCGCAAACCGATTTCACCGAGCCCGGCGAGCTTGCCTTCTTCATCAATCCGAGCCAGCTGGCAATGCTCGAAGCCACGATGCACCGAAAGGGCGTGCTCGAAAGCCGGCAGATGAGCGGAGCGTTTGTGCTGCTGCGTGCCCAGGATCTGTTCTGGCAGCCGATGGTCAACAACTACCTCAAGGGCCAGCGCGCGCCGATGATCGACCTGATGGCCTGGAATGCCGACGGCACGCGCATGCCATGGCGGATGCACTCGGAGTACCTGTATCGGCTGTTCCTCGACAACGAGCTGGCGACCAACCGCTTTCCGGTCGGCGGCAAGCTGATCCGCTTATCGGACATCCGCGTGCCGATGTTCGTGGTGGGCACTGAAGCCGATCACGTCGCGCCGTGGAAATCGGTCTACAAAGTGGACAACCTGGTCCGCTCGGACGACTTTACGTTCCTTCTGACCGCCGGTGGCCACAACGCCGGCATCGTGTGCGGACCGGTCCATCCGAAGCGCCACTACCGCATCAAGACACGACGGCTGGCCGACCCCCATCTGGCGCCGGAGGATTGGATGCAGGCGGCAGCGAAGCACGACGGCTCCTGGTGGCCGGCATTGCATCGATGGCTTGCGAAGCAGTCCAGCGGCAGGACAAAGCCGCCGGCGATCGGCGCGCCGCGCAAGGGTTATCAAGTCGTCGATAACGCGCCGGGTCGATACGTTCGCCAGCGTTAACGTCGTAGGCGCGCTCGCGCCGCCTGCAGCCGAAAGGTCGACGCGCTTCAACCTATCGAATCGGCACAGGCGGCGAAGCCGTTTCGCCGACGGCGACGGGCACCGGACGGATCAGCAGCCCGTCGCGCAGCCGGTTCATCGGCATCGCGAAGCGGAAACGATCGACGGCCGCGGCGCAGTCCAGATCAGCCAGCGGCAGGTGTGGGTCGGTGCCGGCGCTGAAGCGGCGGCCGAAGTCGGAATTGCGCACGCGCTCGGCAAACGGCTCGCGCGGCGGATCATGGCCGAGCAGGAGCGCTTCGATCAGGTCGGCACAGGCATGGTCCTCGTCGCCGTCGCGGTCCGACCAGATGCCGGTGACCACCAGGGTGATGGACGGCGGCCGCAGCAGACGCAGGTACATCGCAGTGGCGGTCGCGCAGACCAGGCTGGCCGACAGCAGCACGCTGGCATGGTCACAGGCGACCAGCCCGCGCGTGCCGCCTGCGGTGTAGTGGATGATGCGGCGGCCGGCCAGGTCGAGCGCATCGACCTTTGACGGCGAGTTTCCCAGGTCGAGACCGGCAGCCGGTGCGCCGCCACCGACGGCGCCCACGGTCAGGGCGTCGGGATACCGTTGGCGCAAGGCCAAGGCGGCGTCGATCGAATCGACCGGAAAGATCTCGCGCGCTCCGCGCGCGAATGCATAGGCGCAGGTGGTGAACGAACGCAAGACATCGATCACCACCACTGCGCCGTTCAGCTCAGGGCAGTGCGGCAGATCGGAGCGCAGGATCTTCATCAGCTCCGGCGCTCGACGAGCCGATCAAAGGAACGGCTTGGCGCGTTCCAGCAGTTCGTCCAAACCCGCTTCCTTCGGATCGCGCGGTTTGCCCGGATGGATGATCGCCACCTGACAGGACTCGGCGGCCTCGACCAGTTGCCGGTAGGTGCCGGCATTGAGATCCTTGATGTAGGCCTGCTTGTTGTCGTTATAGGCAAACATCTGGTCGTTGATGTTGGTGCATTCGCCGCAGCTCGGACAGCGCGCCGTTTCGATCCACGGCTCGTCCGACGGCGGTTTCTCGGCAGTCGCGTCGGCCGTTTCCGTCACGGGCGCTGCTGCGGCGGTCGCCGTCGCTGTCGTGGGCGCGGGCGCGGG
>JBFINI010000305.1:0-4428 GCA_041611275.1 Burkholderiaceae bacterium | reverse complement strand
TGTATGAAGACACTGCTCGTGATCCGCTCCAGCATTCATTCCGAGTCTGGTCAGTCGAGCCGCCTGGCCAACCGGTTCATTGCGCGATGGCGCGCTGCCCATCCGGCAGGCAAGGTGATGGTGCGCGATCTTGCGCAGGAACCCGTGCCGCATCTTGACGCCGACCGCTTCGGGGCCTTCATCGCCAAGCCCGAGACGCGCACGCCGCAGCAGCAGGCCATCGTCGCCTATTCCGATGCGCTGATCGCCGAATTGCGCAGCGCCGATGCGGTCGTGCTGGCGGCGCCGATGTACAACTTCGGCATTCCGTCGACTCTAAAGGCCTACTTCGACCACATCGCCCGCGCCGGCGTGACGTTTCGCTACACCGAGACGGGGCCGGTCGGCCTGCTGACCGGGAAGCAGGCGTATGTGTTCGCCACCCGCGGCGGCCTGTATGCCGGCACACCGCGCGACTCGCAGACGCCCTATCTGCGTTCGTTCCTTGCGTTCGTCGGCATCGACGACGTGCGGTTCATCTATGCGGAAGGCCTCGCTGTGAGTGCGGAGAGCCGTGAACAGGCGTTGTCGCGGTCGCACGCCGACATCGATGAACTGCTCGAGCCTGAACTCGCGGCGGCTTGAGCACTCATCGTTTTTCGGGCTATCGCCCATTGAAAAGCTGCCTACTGAATGTATGGACCAAGCGGTAGTCCCTCAACATCAGTAACTCAGCGGGTTGATCCAACCCGCTCAGGACTGCCGTTCGTTCCACCTCTTCACGTTGCAGAGCGGCCGGCCAGAATCGCGCGGCGGAACGCCGTAGTCGACTCGTTGCTGGCATTCAGACTTACCGGAAGCAGTCGTTTAGCGCGTGGCTGAAGCTGACACTCAACGACCGGTTAGACCGCACTACGCACCGCCTTCGAGGATCAACACCACCCGCCCTGCGCTTGCGGAGCGATCCACAGTTTCGTGCGCCAGCGCAATCTTCTCAAGCGGCAAACGCGCTTGAATGTCGAAGCCTCGCCAGCCCTGCTCCAATGCCGTATTCAGTCCGCATGCTGCCTCAACCTCGGCCAAAGCAGGAAAGTCATCGCTTCCGAGAAAAAACACCGTGACATTCTTGAATATGAGCGGCCAGAAAGGAATCGCTGGCGTTGGGTCGCCCGTCGCGTAAGTCGCTATCGAACCGCCAAGCCGTAGCATCTGCTCGTCCAAGGCGATGTTTGCGTGAAAGGCAACCTCGACGATGTGATCGACGCCATCAGGCGCGATGGCGCGAATTCCGTCGAGCGCAGCTTTAGCGGAGAGGCCATCGGTCACCACTACGTGATGGGCTCCCGCTCGCTGAGCAACCGCCCTGTCGCGCTCAGAGCGAACTGTGGCGAGAACGGTAGCTCCTGAACTTCGCGCAAGCGCAACGGCACACTGCCCAACGGCACCGGCGCCGCCCTGCACAAGATGTACTTGGCCACGAACCGTGCCCGCTACGTGCACCGCCCGATGGGCCGTGATCCCAGGAATACCCATGCAGGCTCCCTGTTCAAACGAGACGCCACTCGGAAGCGGCACGGCCGATTCAGTTGGAACGACAACGTACTCAGCGGCTGTTCCGAACGGGCGGTAACTCTGTGCGCCGAAGCACCACACGCGCTCGCCGATTCGAGAGGGCGACACCTGGCTTCCGACGGCATCGACAACTCCCGCGCCATCGCTGTGTGGAACGACGCGCGGAAACGGCATGCCGCCTCCGAACTTGTTGCTGCGCTTCTTGATGTCACCCGCATTGATGCCGGATGCAGCGACGCGAATGCGTACCTCGTTTGGCCCCGGCTCCGGAGTCGGCATCTCGTCGACGACCAGGACATCTTCGGCCGGACCTTGCCGCTCGTACCAGGCTGCTCGCATCTGTAGGTTCAGAGCTTGCGTGCTTGACAAGGCCGATTAGTGCCGCCTAACGACGGTGTAGATGAAGTCTGCGCCATCGTGCCGTGAACTTTCGGTGCCGGCAAGGTCGAGGGGTCGCAACCGGTCACTCGCTCTTCGCACTGACCCGGCCAACCGCTGCCTCGGCGGCGCTCAATCTGCATGTTGTACGGCTGCTAACGACCGCCGCAGAGCCGTACAGGGTCTGACGCTACCGACCCCTTCCTGCCGGTCGCTACTTTTCAGTCCAACGACCGCACGCCACCGATCAACCGCCGTTCGCTGAAGTCGCCTCGAAAATTGGCAGCCGACTGCCTCAGCCGCCGCTACTCGGTTTTGATGATGAACGGCTTCTCCGTGCGCTGGTCCGGATCGAACTGCGAGCGACTGGTGAAATTGATGTGCTTGCCGTAGACGTGCAGCGACAGCGTGACTTTGTCCGATTCGTTGCTCACACTGTGAATCGTTCCGGTCGGCATCGCCAGCACTTCGCCCGGCCCGAATATCTTCTCGCCGATCTTGCGCAGTTCCGCGTGGCCGGGTCGGGAGCGGTCGTCAGTCCTTTCCCAGAACACGTTTTTTTCCGGGCCGTCGACCCCGACAACGATCGCCCAGACACCATGGTCATGCGGCGGCGTCCCGCGCCCGGGCAGCCAGCTGACCGCGAACACCGCCAGTGAATGGTCGGGCTCCTCGTGCAGCGGGTGCACGCCGAATCCCTGTTCCGGGTCAGCCTGGTAATGACGCGGCTCGCACCAGGTGCCCGAACGGGCAAAGCGCTGCACCAGCGGCCGCAGTGTCGTGATGACGTCTCTTTCGCCGCGGCCATCACCCGTTATCCGCCGCAGGTCACCAATGAATCGTGCCAGGGTGTAAGCGTCGTCCTTCATCACGCCCTCCTTGGATAGCGTCAGCCTCTCCTTCAGAAAAAAAGCAGTTCGGCTAATCTATTCATGAACCGCGGCGGACCTGATTTTTGGGGGCTGCCGCCGCATTTGTTCCGCTTCTTGTTGGAATCAGCCTAGGCCGGCGCCGCGGTGGGCACAAGCGAGATTCGTTGTCCAAAGCATTAGCGATACTGATCGATCATGCGACCGCTTGACCTGGAACAGTTGCGCACTTTCGTCGCCATCACTGACCATGAAAGCTTCGCCTTGGCCGCCGAGCATGTGCATCGCACGCAGTCGGCGGTCACGCAGCAGATGGCGCGTCTCGAAGCGCAGCTCGGCGTCGCGCTGTTCCGCAAGGTCGGGCGCGCGAAGCGGTTGACTGAAGACGGTGTGCGACTGCTCGACTACGCCAGACGGCTGCTGGCGCTGAACGACCAAGCGCTGGTGTCGCTGGCGGCGGCCGATCTGCGCGGACCGCTGCGCATCGGCAGCCTGTATGACGCCACCGAGTTCCTGCTGCCGCCGCTGCTGGCACGGTTCTCGCAGATGTATCCGAACCTGCAGATCGAGGTGCACACGGCCCGCACGGCCCACCTGCTGCAAGCGCTCAAGCACGGCGAGATCGAGATCGCATTGATCGGCCGGCCCGAAGGCAGCGCCGAACTCGCGCACCCCAGTGTGCGCTTGCGCACCTCGCCGATGGTCTGGATGACCGCCGTCGAGTACGTCCATGATCGGACGCAGCCTGTGCCGCTCGTCCTGCCCGATGAACCGAGCAGCTATCGCGCGACCGCGCTCGCCGCCCTCGATGCGCACGGCATCGCCTGGCGCATCCGCCACGTGTCGACCTCACTCGCCTTCAGCGGCATGCGCGCGGCGCTGCGCGCTGGGCTCGGCGTCACGGTGCGCGTGATCGAGATGCTGGCGCCTGATCTGCGCGTACTGACGGAAGCCGAGGAATTACCGCGCCTGCCCAACATGTGCCTCGACCTGTGCCTGCGCAACGAGCGTGTCAGTCCGCCGGCGCGCCGACTGTTCGATTCCGTGGGCGAAGCCGCCGCGCTATCCCCAACTCGTGCCCAACGCGAACGTGGCCGCAAGCAACGCGGCGCCCCATAGACTGGCGCGTCTGCCGCGACGCGCGCGGAGAACGTCCGCTTTGCCGATTTGCGCTGTCGCATGCACTTCTTGAGCGGTTATTCCGAGCGGCGCGTTTCGAGCGAGTTGATGTCCGGAGTTGGCCGACTACCGACCTCGAAGAGCGAACGGTCAACGCTCGCGCAAAACTCGCCCTTTTAGCCGCTTCGCCCGTTCAATCACCCGCCGCGCATTCCGATAGGTCGGCACTTCGACCCATAGGCCGTCGACCAGCGCCCGCTCCTCGCCGCGGGCGCGCGCGGCCTCGAAGGCTTCGACGATCGCGCGGGCGCGGCGCAGGTCCTCCGCGCTCGGCGTCAGCGCGGCGTTGATCGGCTGCGCGTGCTCGGCGCGCACCAGCGACTTGCAGCGGTAGCCCAGGCGCGCGGCGTAGCGCGCCTCGCGCACGGCCTTCGGCGTCGCTGAAGGTGTACGGCGCGTCGATCGGCTCGATGCCGGCGGCGCGGCATTCGAGCACGAAGCGCCGCCGCGC
>JBFINI010000304.1:0-4441 GCA_041611275.1 Burkholderiaceae bacterium | reverse complement strand
TCGGCGGCTGCATCGCACGCGAGATCGGCATCACGCCGGGCGGCAACCAGGCGCCGATGGTGCAGGTGACCGATCTGCTGCGCGAACGGCACATGCTGCTCGTGCTCGACAATTTCGAACACCTGGCGGCGGCGGCGCCGGTACTGATGAGACTGCTCGACCAATGCGCGCGGTTGCGGATCCTGGTCACGTCGCGCGTGCGGCTGCCTGTCGCTGCGCAGCGCGTGCTGCCGCTTGAGGGGCTGCCGTGCCCGGAGATGGAGGATCTGGACCGCATCGAGGCCTTCGACGCGGCGCGCCTGTTCATCCACGCCGCCCGTCGCGCCGACCCTGCGCTCGATCCTGCCGTCGAGGCGGCGTCGATCGCCGACATCTGCCGCCAGGTCGAAGGGCTGCCGCTGGCGCTCGAGATGGCCGCGGCATGGACGCGCGTGCTGCCGTGCGAGGTCATCGCTGCCGAACTGCACCAGGGCGCCGAACTGCTGCTGGTTCGCGATCCGACGCTGCCGCCGCGTCACGCGAGCATCGAGGCGGTGTTCGATCAGTCGTGGCAGCTGCTCGCCGCGGCCGAGCGCGAGGCGCTGGCGCGGCTGTCGGTGTTTCGCGGTGGCTTCACGGTCGCCGCCGCGCGGGCCGTCGTTGCGGCGTCGCTGCCGGTGCTCGGCGCGCTGTCTGACAAGTCATTGCTACGCCGGGACGGCGAACGCCTGTTCATGCACCCGTTGCTTCATCATCTGGCCGCGCTGCGTCTCGGTGAAGGCGCCGCGCGTGTTGCGGTCGAGCGGGAACACGCGCGCCATTTCCATCGCCTGCTGGCGCAGAGCCGGCGCGCCGTCGACGACGGCGACCGGCAGGCGCTGCAGGCGGTGGAAACCGAATTCGACAACTGCCGCGCGGCCTGGCGCTGGTCCGCCGCGACGGGGGATGCCGACGGGCTTGCCGGCAGCACGTTGACGCTGCTGCACTACTGTGACCACCGCGGCCGGCGCGAAGAAGGCCTGGCGCTGCTGCGCGAGGCGCTCGCCTCGCCTGCCGCCGACGGCGACTCGCGGCTCGGCGCGCTGCTGCTCAGCGCCGCCGCCCACCTGGAATACCTGCTCGATCGCTACGCCGAGGCCGAAGCGACGGCGGCGCGCGCGCTGGCCGCCGCGCAGCCGATCGACGATGACGAAGCGCGCTTGCAGAGCCTGAAGGTGCTTGGCTCGTGCTGCCTGCGGCTCAACCGGCTCGACGACGCGCGGCGCTACTACGCGCAGGCGCTGCAGCGGGCGCCCGATGGCGCCGACCCGCACAACGTCGCCGCGATAGCCGGCAACCTGGCCCTGGTCGAAAAGGCGCTCGGTTGCCACACCGAAGCGCTGAAGCTGACGATCCAGGCGCACGCGCAGTACCGGCGGCTCGGCGATGTCGCCGGCGAAGCGCTGTGCCTGAACCAGATCGCCAATCTTCATCTCGACAAGAAGGACCATGCGACGGCCGGCACTTATCTGCGCGAGGGACTCGCCGTCTGCGACCGCCATGGCCTCGTCGGCACGCGCGGCTTCATTCTCGCCAATCTGACCGAGGTCGCGCTGCGAACGGGCGACCTCGACGCGGCGCACGAGTATGCCCGCCGGGCGCTCGAGATCGCCGAAACGATCGGCAACCGCGCCAACGTCTGTTGGCTGAAGCTGCAGCTTGCCAATTTGGCGATGCGGCGCGGCGACCTGGACGCGGCGCGCTCCGCGCTGGCGGCGTCGCTGGCCATGGCCGTTTCCGTCGGGCGGCCGTCGCTGCAACTGGCCGGCGTCGTGTGCTTTGCCGAACTGCTCGCCGCGCAGCGCGACGCCGAATGCGCGCGCGGCGTACTGGCCTTCGCGGCTGAGCTGCCATGGGCGAGTGTTCCTGAACGCGACGACATCAACGAGCGGCTGGCACAGTGGGCCGCGGACGCCCGTACAGTGCCGTCCTGGCCAGGCCTGTCGTTCGACGAACTGATCCACCGCATCGTCATCGAAGCCGGCATCGCGCACGCCTCGCTGATCGCCGCCCTGCGCGGCACCCCATAGACGAGGCCGGCGCCGCACCGCTCGCCGAACGCGGCCAAAGCTGACGTGCAACGCGCGTGCAACGTCGCGCTGCGTACGGTTCGCTCCCTCAACAGGAGCAACCTTGCGCAACTCGATCGAACTTCTCAGTGACCACGCCGCGCCGACAGCGCGCAGCCACCTAGCCCCTGAATCCGCGACAGCCGCTACCGATACCGGCGAGCCGAACCGGCCTCCGGTCAGCTACGCACTGCGTCGCGCCGTACGGGCGCAGCGCGCCCGACTGTGGGGGCGGATTTTCTCATCGGCATCGCTTCCGATTGCCGACGTCGTGCGGCGCGTCGCCGCGCAGCGCCAGCAGCGCAAGCGGGCCGATGCCATTTATTCGACACTGCACGCCCTCGACGCGCGAACGTTGCGCGACCTCGGCCTGCATCGCAGCGAGATCGGCTCGGTCGCCGCTGAGCTGACTGCGCAGGCCGACTCGACCCGCCGGCAAAGCGTGCCGGCCCTCGACGGGCCGAATCCGGTCGACGTCACCGTCGCGCGGACCGACGCGTCAACACGCGCCACCGCTGCTTCGCCTGCGGCGTGCTGCCCGGCCGACAGCTCGCGCGCGGCCGAGTTCGCGCGCGCGTCAACAGGATGCGGCGGCAATGCCGCCGCGCCGCGGCCGACCGTTGTGCTGTTGCATTCGAGCGCCAGCTCGGCGCGGCAATGGCGAGCGCTGATCGAGGCGCTGCGCCCGCGCTTTTGCGTGCACGCCATCGACCTGCACGGCCACGGTGCACGTGCCGCATGGCGCGGACCGACGTCGTTCTCGCTCGCTGCTGATGCGGCGCTGGTTGCGCCGCTGCTGGCGCGATCCGGCGGCGTGCATCTGGTCGGCCATTCCTACGGCGCCGCCGTGGCGCTGAAGCTGGCAATCCAGCACCCGGCGAGGGTGCGCAGCGTGATCGCCTACGAACCGGTGCTGTTCCGCTCGCTGCTCGACGACCCGGCATACCGGCCGCAGGCGCGGCAGATCGTCGGGGTCGCCGCAACGATCCGCAACGAACTCACACGCGGCCGCGCGGACAAGGCAGCGCGGCATTTCGTCGATTGCTGGTCCGGCGTCGGCACGTGGCAGGCGATGCCGCCCGACCGCCGGCAGGCGATCACGAAGTGCATGCCCGTCGTGGCGCAGCAGTGCAGCGCGCTGTTCGCCGAGCCCGATTTCCGCGCGCAACTGGCCGCGCTCGACGTTCCGCTGCTGTTCGTGACCGGCGCGCAGACGGTCGACATCGCGCGCCGGCTCGGCGACATCCTCCGCCACAGCCTGCCGCGCGCCGAGCACGAGATCGTCGACGCCGTCGGCCACATGGCGCCAATCACGCACGCCGAGCACGTCAACCGGCGGATCGTGCGCTTCCTCGACGCGCACGCGCTGGCCCTGCAGGCACCGACGCCATCGCCCGACCTTCGGCTCCCGCTGCGCGCAGGCGGTGCATTGCAACTGAAATCAATGTCTGTCGGGGTGAAATGCCGATGCAACCCCCAGCCGCCACGATGCGATTGCCTCGACAACAACCGAATCAACTTCGCAATGAAACACAGGAGCGCGACCGAACGCATGACGATCGCGGTGCTGGCCGCGGCGGCCACCGTCAACTGGCTGCTGTTGGTCATCGTCGCACCGTCTGCGTCGCTGCTCTGATCGACCGATCCGCAGCGCGCCGACGCCACCGACCCCGAGGAGCCGCCATGGACACGAACTTCCGCCACGCACTGACCGAACTGAAGCGCGACGCCTTTCTGCGGATCGTCAACGGCAGCGGTCGCAGCGTCGTCGTCTTCCGCGGCCTGCTTTGGCTCACGCAGGAAGGCGACCGGCGCGACATCTTCCTGCGCGGCGGCCAGTCGTTCACGATCGACCAGCCCGGCACGACGATCGTTGAGGCGCTCGAGGATTCGAGCCTGCTGGTGCTCGATCCCGAGCCGCCGGCCGAAGATGACGGCCCGCCGGTGGCGATCCGGCCGCTGCGGCCCGATGACGCCGCACGGCTCGACCGGCTGATCCGCCACGTGTCGGCGGAGGCGCGCCGGCGTCGTTTCCACGCCGCCGTCAGCGAACTGACGCCGGCCTGGCTGCAACGGCTGACGCAGGTGCGCATGCCGGCCGAAGCGGCGTTGCTGGCCACTGTCGCCGATGGCGACGGCGAGCTTGCCATCGGTGAAGCGCGCTATGGCGAAGTCGAGCACGCCGCCCACACGCGCGAGTTCGCGCTGCTGGTCGACGACCGCTGGCAGGGCAAGGGCGTCGGCCGGCGGTTGCTGTCGGCGCTGCTGCAACTCGCGCAGCGCACCCGCGTGCGCTGGCTGTACGGCGACGTGTTGGCGGACAACGCACCGATGCTGGCGCTGGCGCGGCGGCT
>JBFINI010000303.1:0-4456 GCA_041611275.1 Burkholderiaceae bacterium | reverse complement strand
CACCGGGTCGCCGCCGCCGGCGGCGTTGAAGAAGCTGGTGCCGAAATGGCGGTCGGTCAGCGTCATCGTGATCGCGCCGGCGAGCACGGGCATCACGGCGATCAGCAGGTAGGCGGTGATCAGCCAGGTCCAGCAGAACATCGGCATCTTCATCAGCGTCATGCCGGGCGCGCGCATGTTCAGGATCGTCGTGATGATGTTGATCGAGCCCATGATCGAACTGGCACCCAGGATGTGCAGAGCGAAGATGCCCATGTCCATGCCCATGCCCATCTGCACCGTGAGCGGTGCATAAAGCGTCCAGCCGGCGGCGATCGCCCCCCCGGGCACGAAGAACGACGCCACTAGCAGCAGCGCCGCCGGCGGCAGCAGCCAGAAGCTGAAGTTGTTCATCCGCGCAAAGGCCATGTCCGGCGCGCCGATCTGCAACGGCACCATCCAGTTCGCGAAGCCGACGAAGGCCGGCATGATTGCGCCAAAGACCATGATCAGCCCGTGCATCGACGTCAGCTGATTGAACAACTCCGGCTGGAAGACCTGCAGCCCCGGCTGGAACAGCTCGGCGCGAATGCCAAGGGCCAGGATGCCGCCGGTGATGAACATCGTGAAACTGAACCACAGGTACATCGTGCCGATGTCCTTGTGATTGGTCGCATACAGCCAGCGACGCCAGCCGTGCGGATGGTCGTGGGCGTGATCGTGACCGTGGACTTGATCGTGTGCGACTGCGCTCATGGCTCTAACCTCAATTTCAAATTCTGATCGCGACGCTGGATGCCCGCCAGCGCGGCGACGAAGGGCGGAACAGGCGGCAAGCCCTGCGGCTTGCCGCTCCGGCCGACGCAGCGCGCACCTGCATGCGCGCGCTGGCGGCGCGATGTCGCCGCGCTGCTTCGCATCTTGTCCACGGAAATTCGCGTCACTTGCGGGCCGCGGCAAATTCCGCCGGCTGCACCGCCGAGCCGGAACTGTTGCCCCAGTTGTTCTTCACATAGGTGGCCACCGCCGCCAGTTCGACGTCGGAAAGCGTCTTCCACGCCGGCATCGCCCCCTTGCCGTTGAGCAAGATGGCAATCTGCTGCTCCTTGTTCATCGCCACGGCGCTGCCGTCGAGCGCAGGGAACGCGCCCTTCACACCCTGGCCGTTGGCCTGGTGACAGGCCTGGCAGTTGGCCGCGTAGACCTTGGCGCCGCGCTCCTTCAACTCGGCAAGCTCCCAGGTTTTCTTGGGATCATCCTGGGCGGCGGCCAGCGCCTGCTTCTTCTCGTTGACCCACTTGCTGTAATCCTCGGCGCTCACCACCCGTACCACAATCGGCATGAACGCATGATCCTTGCCGCACAGTTCGGCGCACTGACCGCGGTAGGTGCCGACCTTTTCGGCACGGAACCAGGTATCGCGCACGAATCCGGGGATCGCGTCCTGCTTGACACCAAAGGCCGGAATCATCCAGGCGTGGATCACGTCGTTGGCAGTGGTGATTACACGAACCTTCTTGTTCACCGGCACTACCACCTCGTTATCGACCTCGATCAGGTAAGTCTTGTTCGCCTTGCGCGCCGCGTCATCCGCACCGTCGATCTGTGCGCGCGGCGTGGCCAGCCGTGACAGGAAGGAAATCCCCTCGCCTTCTCCTTTCAGGTAGTCATAGCCCCACATCCACTGATAGCCAGTCGCCTTGATCGTCAGGTCGGCATTCGTCGTGTCCTTCATCGCCACCACGGTCTTGGTCGCTGGCACCGCCATGCCGATGACGATCAGGAACGGGATGACCGTCCAGACGATCTCGACCTTTGTGCTTTCGTGGAAATTGGCGGGCACCGCGCCTTTCGATTTGCGATGCGCGTAGATCGAATAGAACATCACGCCAAAGACACCAACGAAGATCACGCCGCAAATGATCAGCATCATCCAATGCAGGCTGTGGATCTCCTCGGCGATACGAGTGACCGGTGGCGGCATGTTGTAGCGGCTCTCGATTGCCGAGGCGCTGCTCGCCGCTGCCAGCGCCGCTGCTGCCAAGGCCGCCTTCACGAGGTTCTGCTTCATCGAGCCAATGATCATCTTCCGATTCCTGCGCTGGGACTCACAATCCATTGCGCTCGCTTCACGCCGGCAAGGGCTGGCTTAGCGCGCGTTTGAGTTCTTCGGCTAGCTTGAGGCGCCGTGTATCGAGCAGATGCCGGCCCACCTCGATGCGCTCGCTGCCAGACGACAGCCATACGGACAGGCCGCCGGTGCGGCCGCGCTGCTGCACCTCGATCCGTGCCCACGCCACCGGCAGTCGCCGCGTCGACATCTGACCGCCTTCGATCTGCTCGACCGCGATCTCACGCTCGTCGATCTCGATTCGCTGGTAGTCGGTCGCCTGTCGACCGTAACAGAAGAAGGCCACGGCGACTGCCACCAATTCGATGCCGACAAACGGCAACACCAGCCAAAGACCATACGCGGCGAAAGCGGCGCCGAAGGCGAACGAAACAGCCACGATCGACGCAAACACCCAAGCGAACTGCCTCGGACTGGCCGAGCAGTTGCGCTTGATCATCCAGCAGCGGGCGGGGTCAGACATCGACAGGGATTCGCGAAAAGCACGCGCACGGCTACCGAAAGCGGAGCGCCGTTGCGACTATGGGCCCGCAAGTTAACGCACCGGACCCGCGCAAAGCTGTGGATTATATGCACATGTCCGCACCCGCGATTCCCTGGCGGGTATGCGGATCGCGCCGCCGACGAAGGCACTTTATTTCGCGGGAATCCTCAGATTCTGCCCCGGATAGATCTTGTCCGGATGCGTCAGCATGGGTTTGTTGGCCTCGAAAATGCGCATGTAGTCGTTGGCATTGCCGTAGTGCTGTTTGGCGATCTTCGACAGCGTGTCGCCCTTGACCACCGTATAGAACTGCGCTGCCGGCGCCGCCCGAGACACCGTCATCTGGTCGTCGACGCCGGCCACGCCCTCGACGTTGCCGGCGGCAAGAATGGCCTTTTCTTTTGATTCCTGGTCGTCGGCCACGCCGTAAATCTTGGCGATACCGCTGGCGCCGTCAAAAGTCACGGTAAAGGCGGTGATCTTCAGCCCCAGCGTGTTGACGTAAGTTTCAATGGCGCTCGCCGCTGCGCGGTCGGCATCGGCCCGCTTGGCGGGGTCGGCCGCGGCCGTCTGCTCGGCCGCCTTGACCTCCTTGCCAATAAGTTTCTGCCCCGCTTCCTTCAGAAACGTGAAAAGTCCCATTTTCTACTTTCTCCTGTTGATGAACCAGTAAAAGAAACGTCCCAGGTCGCCGAGCCCGGAGGACTCAGCGGCGGCGCAACTGTGCGCGCAATTCATCCAGCGAAACCGCCGCCTGCCCGCGGATGCGCGGCCGAGGTTTCCACGCGTGACCATACGCGATCTCAAAACTCAGCGGGATCCTCCCCTGTGCGTCGCGCCTTTCGTTCAATGCGGCGAGCAGCGCGCGGGCGCGTCGGCCGGAAAGCAATCCGCCGGCCCGATCGTCGCGCGGGTTTCCGCCGAGCGCCGCCGCCTCGCGCAGTAGCATGCGCGGCTCGGCGTAGGTGAGTCGAATCGTCTCGGCATCCATGACCGGCGAGGCAAATCCTGCCGCCACCATCATGTCGCCGAAATCGTGCATGTCGACAAAAGGCATCGGCCGGGCCGCGATTCCCGCCTGCGCGTAGGCGCGGCGAAGTTCGTTCAGGGTGTCGGGACCAAAGCACGAAAAAAGCAGCAAACCGTCAACGCGCAGTACGCGCAGCCATTCGGGAAAGACCGTGTGCGGCAGCGGGTGCCAGTGCAACATCAGGTTCGAGAACAGCAGGTCGACACTGTCGGCCGCCAGCGGCAGCGCTGCCGCATCGGCGCAGACCTCAGCAGCCCGCGACGCCCGCCACGGCAACAGACGCCGGAGGAAGGCGCCGCGCTGCGCTATCCGAGCGAGCATGTTGAGCGACAGATCGACGCCGAGCCAGTTAGCCTGCGCGAATCGCTGCAGCAGGGCGTCGCGCGCACCGGCCGCGCCACAGCCGACGTCGACGATGCGCCGTGGATCAAGGCGGATCAACTGCAATCGCTCGATCAGCCGCCGACTGACTTCACGGACAATGAAATCATGCGCGCCAAAACGCGCTGCACGTTGATCGAACTGCCGCCGCACCGTCTCGATGCGCGCCGGCACGCGCGGCGGATCGATGATGGTCGGGGTCAGTTCTGACGTGCCGGGCCCGAGCATGGCAAGGAAGTCGCCTGGAGGAAGGAAGACCTGCGCAACGAGATTATGCTGACCCGCCATGCCGCGCCCGCCCATGACCGAGTCATCTGCCAGCCTGGCAGCGCCGCAATCCGGCCCCGGATCCGCCCGGCTGCGACGCTGGCTGGCGCCGCGCTGCGTGGTCTGCGACCTCGATCTCGGCGATCCGATATGCAATGGCTGCGCGAAGGATTACTTTGCGCTT
>JBFINI010000302.1:0-4457 GCA_041611275.1 Burkholderiaceae bacterium | reverse complement strand
GCACGGCAATCGCCTGCGCCAGCAGCGGCCGGCGCAGTTCAGTGCGGTAGCCGATTGAGCGCAGTCCGGCGAGCCGGAAATCCAGCGCGCTGCCGAACGAGTTGGTCAACAACAGGGCTGCCGTTCCTGGCTTGCATCGTGCGCGCAGTGCCTGCACGCGCTCGTGTCGGTCGCGCGGCAACGTGAGCACCGGCCACGGGTAGGCGGCAAACAGGTCCGAGGCCCAGCCACGGCCGACCAGCATCAGCGTAGATCCACGCGCGGCCAGCAGGTCGAGCGTCGGCAGCGACATGCAGGCGTCGCCCAGATGATTTGGCAGGCGGACGATCAGATCGGAAGTCATGGCGGCAAAGGCTGACCGCGCTTCGCCTAAACTCACTCATGGTTCGCCTGCGCGACAGCCAACCGCCGCGCATTGTAGGGGCGCGCCGCGTCCATCGATGACCCACGCCTCCCCAGCCCATCCCCGCTTCTATCGCGACCCCGTTTTCCGGCGGTTGTTCGCCAAGGTCGTGCGGCACAAGCGCGTGCTCGCCGCAGCCTTCGCGGCGATGCTGATCACGGCGGCCACCGAACCGCTGATGGCCAGGCTGACCGGCGTGCTGCTCGACCAGGGCTTCTATCAGCGCGACGCCGCCGCCGGCGTGTGGCTGCCGCTGGCCTTCGTCGGCCTGTTCCTGGTGCGTGGGCTGTCGACCTTCGCCAGCTCGCTACTGCTCAATCGCGTTTCGCAGGCGGTCCTGGTCGACTTGCGTGCCTCGATGTTCGAGCGCCTGCTGCACTGGCCGCAGTCCGCGCTCGAGGCCACGCCGTCGGGATTGGTGCTGTCCAAGTTCCTCAACGAGGCCAGTAACGCACTGAACCTCGCCGCCGAGGTGATGACCACCGCCGTGCGCGACACGCTGACCGTCATCGGGCTGCTTGCCGTGCTGCTGTACTACAACTGGCAGCTAACGCTGCTGACGCTGGCTATTGCGCCGCTGATCGCGCTTGTGCTGCGCCGCTTTTCAGCGCGGCTGCGACGGCTGAACCTGGAAAACCAGGCGATGCTCGGCGAGATGACGAGCGCAGTGCAGGAGGCACATGAAGGCAGCCGCGTGATCAAGATCTACGACGGCTACGAGTACGAACGGGGCCGCTTCGCCGGGATCAACAACAAGCTGCGCCGCTTCGCGATGAAGATGCAGGTGGCCTGGTCGGCTGGCACGCCGATCACGCAGATGATCGCTGCCGTCGGGCTTGCGATCGTCATCGGCACCGCGTTGTGGCAGGCGCGCTCGGCCGCGCTGTCGCCGGGCGAATTCATCACCTTCCTTGCCGCCGCGCTGCTGCTGCTGCCGCCGTTGCGCCATCTGGCGGCACTGAACGGCCCGCTGGCGCGCATGCTGGCCGCTGGCGAAAGCGTGTTTGCGCTGATCGATTCCGGCGTCGAGGAAGACCGCGGTACGCGGACTGTCGAACGGGCCCGCGGGCGCATCGAATTCAGGGACGTCAGCTTTGCCTACCCGGGAGTGGAGAATGCCGCCGTCGCCGGCATCGACCTCGATGTCGCGTCGGGCGAGATGATCGCTCTGGTCGGTCCCAGCGGTGCCGGCAAGACGACGATCATCAACCTGATTGCGCGCTTCGTCAGCCCGAGTTCCGGCCGCATCCTGCTCGACGGCACCGACACGCAGGAGTTGCGTCTGCATAGCCTGCGCCGCCAGATCGCGCTGGTATCACAGGACGTTGTGCTGTTTGACGACTCCATTGCCGCCAACATCGCCTATGGCGGCTGCCGCGGCGCTTCGCCCGAGGAAATCCGCGCTGCCGCCGATGCAGCTTACCTGCTGCCGTTCATCGAGTCGCTGCCGGCCGGATTCGACACGCGCATCGGCGAGAACGCCGTCAAGCTTTCGGGCGGCCAGCGCCAGCGGCTGTCGATCGCTCGCGCGCTGCTGAAGGATGCGCCGATCCTGCTGCTCGACGAAGCCACCTCGGCGCTCGATTCCGATTCCGAGCGCTACATCCAGGCTTCGCTCGACCGTCTGATGAGGGGCCGCACCACGTTCGTGGTCGCGCACCGCCTGTCGACGATCGAAGCAGCCTCGCGCATTGTCGTGCTCGAAGCCGGCCGTATCGTCGAGATGGGCCGTCATGCGGAACTAATCGCCCGCGGCGGCCTGTATTCACATCTGTACCGCATCCAGTTTTCCGCTTTGCCGACGGAGGTCGCCGCATGAATAACCACGCATCATCGGCCACGCCGCTGCCGATCAGCCGCTACCCGGTGCCGAGCCTTTCGGACCTGCCTGCCGATATCCGCGAACGAATCGTCGCCGTGCAGGAGAAATCCGGCTTCGTGCCGAATGTCTTCCTCACCCTGGCGCACCGACCCGAGGAATTCCGCGCCTTTTTCGCCTATCACGACGCGCTGATGGAAAAGAAGGGCGGCCTGACCAAGGCCGAGCGCGAGATGATCGTCGTGGCCACCAGCGGCGCCAACGGCTGTCAGTACTGCGTGGTCGCACACGGTGCGATCCTGCGCATCCGCGCCAAGAACCCGCGCGTGGCCGACCAGGTGGCGGTCAACTACCGCAAGGCCGAAATCACGCCGAAGCAGCGCGACATGCTCGATTTCGCGATGAAGGTTGCCACCGCGTCGCACACGATCGCCGATGAGGATTTCACGGTGCTGCGCGCGGCAGGCTTCTCTGACGAGGAGATCTGGGATATCGGTGCGATCGCGGCATTCTTCGCGCTCAGCAATCGCATGGCTAATCTGATCAGCATGCGGCCGAACGACGAGTTCTATCTGCTCGGCCGGGTGCCGAAGGGCTGAACGCGTCTTGCCGCATCTTCCGCGCGGCGCGGGTCGCCCGACGAAGGGCGCTTGTCGATATCGCGCAAGCCGGCCTCGCCGAGCCGCGACTCGAACTCAACCAGGGTGAACTCGCGGTTGCTGCGGTCCGGCTAGTACTGGCGCGGGTGTGTCATTGGCCGCGTTGAAGAATCGCCTGCAGATCATGTCCGGCGTCGAGCCAGCGTGCCGGCATCGCCAGGACTTCCGAGATCAGGCGCCGAACGCGGTAGGGCAGCCGTGCCAGTTTGTCTGCTTCGACCAGACGAACGTGCCGCGTGGCAATGCGCGCAACGCCAAAGCCGGTGCGCCGGGCCAGCACGCGCACCGTGCCGGGCGAATAGAAACAGACGTGGCCGCCGAGTGTGGTGAGGCTGAAGCCTTCCCATTGCCCGCCGAGCACGCGTGCGCTCCAACTTTCCGCGTTGGGAGTGTTGATCAGCACCACGCCGCCGGGACACAGCAGGCGATGGCAGGCATGCAGCAGACCGAGCGGATCGATGACGTGTTCGATCAATTCGATCAGCGTGATGACGTCGAAACTTTCCGCCGCAAAACCCGCATCCTGCAGGGTCCCGGTGATGACTTCGAAGCCGGCGTCCCTTGCACTGGCCGCTGGCGCCGGCGCTGCCTCGACGCCCACTGCGGAAAACCCCATTTCCGTGGCGACCGCCAGCAGCGAGCCGCTCGAGCAGCCGACATCGAGCAGGCGTGGTCTTGCCTGGTCCGGCAGAAACTGCCGGATCCGCGACAGCCGTCGCCGCGCGGTCTGCCGAAAACGCTCGGCCGAGCGGCGGTCAGGCAGCGTGCCGGCTGCCGTGTCCCACTTGGCGAGCGCTAATTCGTATTGCTGCCGCGTGCAGCTCGACACCAGCACGGCGCAGTCCGGGCAGCGCCGCAGGGGGCCTTCAGCAACGACAATCGCTGATGGCTGCAGCGCCGAGCGGCAGCCGAGCGGACACGCGCCGATCATCGATGTCGAGGGGAGCGAGGCTGGCGTCACAGCCGATTCCTTGCGCCTGAGGCGGCTGGCATTCGATTCATCGTCAGTGCCGATAACGGCGCACGGTCACCTCCAATGAGCATCGTCGCCAGGCGTCCCCTCGTCTCGCGCACATGTGGAGGCGCATCGGCCACGCGTCGGCGGCGGACGGCAGTCACGCGGCTCAGGCGGCGCCTCTACATCAGCACGATGTCGTATTGCTCCTGCGTGTAGACGCTTTCGACCTGCATCGACACCGGCTTGCCGATGAAGTCCGACAGCATGGCCAGCGCCGGCGATTCCTCCTCTAGGAACATGTCGACCACCGTCTGCGAGGCGAGGATGCGGAATTCCTTGGTTTCGGCAAACTGGCGCGCCTCGCGCAGGATCTCGCGCAGGATCGCGTAGCACACAGTGCGCGCGGTCTTGATCTCGCCGCGGCCCTGGCAGGTCGGGCACGGTTCGCACAGGACGTGGGCCAGCGATTCGCGCGTGCGCTTGCGCGTCATCTCCACCAGGCCGAGCTGGGTGAAGCCGTTCACCGTGATGCGGGTGCGGTCGCGCGATAGCGCCTTCTTGAACTCGACCAGCACCGCCTCGCGATGCTCGATGCTGCCCATGTCGATGAAGTCGACG
>JBFINI010000301.1:0-4466 GCA_041611275.1 Burkholderiaceae bacterium | reverse complement strand
GCTTCGACGCCCTGCGAGGCGTCGACCACCAGCAGCGCGCCTTCGCAGGCCGATAAGGAGCGGCTGACCTCGTAGGAGAAATCGACATGGCCGGGCGTGTCGATCAGGTTCAGGTTGTAGCGCTCGCCGCTGGCGGCCGTGTATTCGAGCGCCGCGGTCTGCGCCTTGATCGTGATGCCGCGCTCGCGCTCGAGCGCCATCGTGTCGAGCACCTGCGCCTGGATCTCGCGCTCGGCCAGGCCGCCGCAGCGCTGGATCAGCCGGTCGGCCAGCGTCGACTTGCCGTGGTCGATATGCGCAATGATGGAGAAGTTACGGATGTGTTGCATCTAAGTCCCGCGCCCGAGGCGCCGGCGCCTTGCCCCGGCCCGACTGCGGGCGCAGCCGCCGATCGGCTTGTCGCGCAGGCAAAGCAAAGGGGGTGCGCCACCGGCGTCACCCCCTATGTTCGACGCGGCGCGCATTTTAGCGTGGCCGCGCCAGGCGTCCGTCGCTAACGATCGGCCGGACGGACGATGAGGTATTGGGTCGAATCGCCCCGTCGGACCAGCAAGGCGACGTTGCGCTTGCGATCCAGCTTGGCCACCTGGTCGTTGAACTGCTTGGCGCTGACCACATCGACGTTGTTGACTGACAGTATCAGGTCAGCAGCCCGCACGCCGGCGCTGGCCGCCGGGCCTTCGACGGCTTCCACCTGTACCGCGCCCTTGATCTTCATTTCCTTCAGCCGCTCGGCCGGCACATCGGTCACCGTCAATCCCAACGCATTTGCCGGCGCAACATTGCGCGGCGTCGGCTCGCCGCGGCTTGCGACCCGCTGCTCGGCGGCCATCTCTCCCACCGTGACCTGCAGGTCGCGCTGCGTTCCCTTGCGCCATACCCCCATGGTCACCTTGCTGCCTGGCCGCGTGCCGCCGACGATGCGCGGCAGATCGGACTGGCTGTCGATCGCCTTGCCGTCGAAGCGCAGAACGACGTCGCCGGCCTCGACTCCGGCCTTGGCCGCTGGCCCCTCAGGATCAACATTGGTCACCAGAGCGCCTTGAGCCTTAGCCAAACCGATCGCCTCGGCGACCTCGCGTGAAACGGCGCCGATCGTCACGCCGATGCGGCCGCGAATCACCCGGCCGGTCGTGCGCAACTGCTCCTGAACACGCATCGCCTCGTCGATCGGAATGGCGAAGGAAATGCCGGCAAAAGCGCCTGAGGTGGTGAAGATCTGCGAATTGATCCCGACGACTTCGCCACGCAGGTTGATCAACGGCCCGCCGGAATTGCCGGGATTGACCGCGACATCAGTCTGGATGAACGGCAGGAACTCGCCCGTCTCACGCGCCTTGGCGCTGACGATCCCCGCGGTGACCGTACTCTCGAGCCCGAAGGGCGAGCCAATGGCGATCACCCATTCGCCGACACGCAACTTGTTCGAATCGCCGATCTTCACGGCGGGCAGTCCGCTCGCTTCGATCTTCAGAACGGCGACATCGGTGCGCTGATCGGAGCCAATCAGCTTGGCGCTGAATTCACGCTTGTCAGCCAGCGTCACGGTGATCTGTTCCGAACCGTCGACGACGTGATGGTTGGTCATCAGATAGCCGTCTGAGGAAATGATGAAGCCCGAGCCAAGCCCGCGAGGTACCTGACGCTCACCGCGCGGCCCCGGGCGCTGCTGCGGTCCGGGCTGCGGCTGCGGAAAGAAGCGTCGGAAGAACTCGTAGAACGGATCGTTTTCGTCGAGCCCGGGAATCTGCGGCATGCCGCCACGGCCGTGTACGGCGCTCAGGCGCGTGGTGGTTCGGATGTTCACCACGGCGGGGCCGACGCGTTCGACCAGCTCGGTGAAATCAGGCAACTGGACGACCGGTGTCTGCGCCTGGGTCGGCGCGGCAACGAAACCCAGCACCAGGAGGACGGGAAGAAAGGTCCGGCAATGCAGTGTTTTCATCGTTCGAAAAATAATCACAGGAAATTGGATAGACAAAGTCTCAGCGGCCGAGACGTTCGACGGCCGTTGCCACCGTACGCGCGGTCTCGGCGGGAATCTCGCCCACCACGGTGACGGTCGAATCTCCGACCCGCCGCACGTAGGCGTTGATAGATCCCCGCTGCCGAATAGCCTCGTCCTCTGTAACCGTTGACGCAGGTTCGATAAACACCGACATCGTCGCCAGCCCATCGGAATAAACGGCCTGCAGTGCCGGACCGCTGGCCATCGGCCGCCGCACCGTATACATCGGCCTGAATCCGGTCGGCGGCAGCAAACGCCAGCCCTGCTCGCGGAGGTCGATCGGCCGATGCGCAGTTTCGTCGACCCTCCAGCCTTCGGTCGACCATGAGGGCTTCAATTGTTCGCGGTCGACGGCGCCCACGCGCACCTCGGCGAAAGCCATCTGTTCGAGGACCTCGCCGCGTTCGCTCAGTGTCTGCGACCGCAACAGCAACCCAGTGTTCCGATCGACCCATAGACGATATCCGTAGCGGTCGCCGTGGCGCGGCTGGATCGCCAACACCTGGCAGTCGAAGCCGCCGACGCGTTCGCGGCCGACGACCTGCACAGAATAATGCTGCAATAGTTCGGCGGCCGCAGCGCTGCCTAGGCCAGGGAACGAGTCCGAACGCGAACGCCGTTCGACCACCACACGCTTGTCGTCCGGAATCAGGCACTTGACTTCATCGGCGCGGCGGATGAATTCACGCAGTCGGCCATCCATCGGCTGTAGCCGTTCATGCGAAACCTTGCCGTCGAAGACGTGGACGATACGTGACAGACGCACCTCGGCGCCCTGCTGATAAATCATCGTTCCCGCGTAGTCGAGTCGGCGGGCGGCCTCCTGCACGAGCCGCAACCATTGCTCGGCGCTGCGGCCGTCGGCCGCGCCGATGGCCGGACGATCCTGGGCCAGTACCAGCGGCGCGAGCGCAAGCAGACAGGACGTCGCGGCGATCCGGCGCCAGCTAATCCCACCCGCGCGGAGCATCACCGCGCCTCCTGCACTTGCGGCATGCCGGAGGTCCGCACATAGGGCATTGAATACGGCATCAACCCCGGCTCGGCCAGTTCGCGATGCGCCGCGAGATAACGCTCCAGCTGCGGCGATCGATCGACCGGCGCCGAACCTGGCGGCACGACGACCACCGCAGGCGGTGCGGCTTTCTTGGCCGCTACCACGGCATCGGGCGCATTCGCCTGCCGCGCAGGCAGCCCGACGACGATCAAAACGGCCGCCGCGGCCGCTGCACCAACACCGGGCAGCAACCATCGATGCAGGCTAGCTTTCGGCGCCCGCGCTGCCGGCGCCAGCACCGTGGGCTCGCTCTCAAGCGCCGCCGATACTCGCGAAACAAACCCCTCCGCATGCCAGGCCGCAACCTCGGCCGAGCGCAGGGCATCACCGACACAATTGAGCATGGCCCACCGTTGGCACGCTTCCTCATCTCGCCGCAAGCGCTCGAGAATTGCAGCACAGTTCTCTGAATCCAGCTCGCCGTCTAGCAGGCAGGACAGCCGCTGCGCGCAGTCATCGCCGCCCGGCGCGTCATCCCAGCTGCCGTCGCTCTTGGAGTTCATTCGTTCCGCATTCATCACCTGCCTCACCAACGCCGGTCCTTGTTCGTTTCCAAAATGGGCCGCAATTCCTCTGCTACCGCTTCACGGGCCCGGAATATGCGCGAACGGACAGTTCCGATCGGGCAATTCATTGACGCGGCGATCTCTTCGTAGGTCAGTCCTTCGAGCTCGCGCAATACGATCGCTGTGCGCAACTCCTCGGGCAACCGTTCGATCGCCCGATTGACCGCCTCGGCAACCTGTTTGGACAAGAGCATGCGGTCCGGCGTGTCTTCCGTGCGCAACGCCTCGGCGTCGTCGAAATTCTCCGCGTCGTCGATCTCCGCGTCGGTCTGGGTCGGCGCCCGGCGTCCCTGCGCGACCAGATAGTTCTTCGCGGTGTTGATTGCGATCCGATAAAGCCATGTGTAGAAGGCACTCTCGCCGCGGAAGTTCGGTAGCGCCCGATAAGCCTTGATGAACGCTTCCTGCGCCACGTCCTCGATTTCTGCCTGATCACGGATCAGCCGTGACAGGAGGCGAAAAAGCTTGCGCTGATACTTGCTGACCAGCAGATCAAACGCACGCTTATCCCCACGCTGGACCCGCTCGACAAGTTGCCAATCGACGTCGCGCTCGCTCATCGATCGGCACAGCCAAGCCGGCCCGGCCAATCCGCCTCGTGTGACAAGACCTGCGTCATTTAGTTCTATCGCCGTGCCACGATGACCAACCGCTTTGCTCGGAATCGTGCTGCTGCGGCCAGCGGCAGGCAACCAGAAGGCGCCGCCACGCCATGGCCGGCACTGCATCCCGCCAAACGGCCACGTTGCCGTCGGCGCCCCTGAGGCAGACCAGCATCGGGCCGCAATACCGGACCGCCGCCGCCGATGCCGCCCCCCCACCGGCCCGCAACCGG
>JBFINI010000300.1:0-4480 GCA_041611275.1 Burkholderiaceae bacterium | reverse complement strand
GGTCATCAGCGCGCGGCCGATGGCCAGCATCTGCTGCTCGCCGCCGGATAGCTGGTTGCCGCCGTGGTTCAGCCGCTCGGCCAGCCGCGGGAAGGTGTCGAGCACCCGCTCGAGCGTCCAGTCGCGACGGCCGGTGCGGCCCGTGCGCGCAGCCACGATGAGGTTTTCGCGCACCGACAGGTTAGGGAAGATGCCGCGTCCCTCCGGCACATAGCCGATGCCCCGCTGGACGATGCGTTCGGTCGGCTTGCCAGTGACGTCTATGCCGTCGATGTAAATGCGGCCGCCACTGGCCGGCACGAGTCCGAGCAGCGTGCGGATCAGCGTGGTTTTGCCCATGCCGTTGCGGCCAAGCAGGCCGACCGATTCGCCGCGAAGGATCGCAATGGATACGCCGTGCAGGACGTGGCTTTGCACGTAGTGCACGTGCAGTTCGCGGCCCTCGACGATCGGTGCGGCGTCCACGGCGCGCTGCTCAGTTCGATTCGCCGAGGTAAGCGGCCTGCACCTCGGCATTGCTGCGCACTGCAGCGGGCACATCGCTGGCGATCACCCGGCCGTTGACCATCACCGTGATGCAATCGGCAACGCGAAACACCGCATCCATGTCGTGCTCGACCAGCAGGATCGCGTG
Organism: Burkholderiaceae bacterium; assembly: GCA_041611275.1. GTDB lineage: Bacteria > Pseudomonadota > Gammaproteobacteria > Burkholderiales > Burkholderiaceae_F > JADJWR01. Next base: position 3,846 of record JBFINI010000300.1, on the reverse strand, counting down.
ACCGGCTTTCAGCTGCTCGAGCAACGCCAGCATGCGCGCGCTTTCCTCGGCGCCCATGCCGGCCAGTGGCTCGTCGAGCAGCAGCACCTGCGGATCAGTGGCCAGGCACACGGCGATCTCGAGCTGTCGCCGTTCGCCATGCGACAGCGTGATCACGGTACGGTGGGCCACATTGCCCAGGCCGACGCGCTCGATCGCCGCCTCCGCAGCGTGCAGGCTGCGCCGGCAGCGCAACGCCGGCGTGATCCAGTCCCATGCGCGCGGAAAGTGCGCCTGCGCCGCCAGCCGGCAGTTCTCCAGTACGGTGAAACTGGGAAACAGCGTGCTGCGCTGATAGCTGCGGCCAAGACCCGCGCGTGCGCGCCGTGGCTGGCGCCAGCGGGTGACATCGCGGCCCAGCAGCTCGACCTTGCCGCCGCTGACGGCGAGTTCACCGGACAGCACGTTGATCAGCGTCGACTTGCCGGCGCCGTTGGTGCCGATCAGGGCGTGCAATGCACCGCGCTGCACTTCGAGCGAGACGTCATCGACTGCGCGCAGGCCGCCGAAATGCCGCGATACCGCGCGCGCAGCCAGCAGTGCGGGGGAGCGAGCCATCAGCGGTGGCCTGTCCATCGATCGAGCAGGCCGACCAGCCCGCGAGGCAGCACGGCAACGAAGAAGATGATCGTCAGCCCCAACGTCAGCTGCCAATGCTTGGCAAACGCGCCGAAGATCGCTTGCCACTGGAAGAGTTCCTGCAGCAGCGTGAAGACGAAGGCGCCGAGCACGGCGCCGCGCAGGTGGCCGATGCCGCCGAGGATCACCATCAGCAGTACGGCGCCCGACTGGTGCCAGGACAGAATTTCCGGATTGACGTAGCCGTCCTTCAGTGCATGCAGGAAACCGGCCACGCCGGCCAGCGAGGCGGCGAGCACAAACGCCACCAGCTTGTACGCATAGGTGGGAAACCCGGCCGCGCGCATCCGCTGTTCATTGACGCGGATGCCGGCCAACGCGTGTCCGAAGCGGCTGCGCAGCATGATCGCGAGAAAGCCGAAAGTGCCGATAAGGCAGGCCAGCACGACAAAGTAGAAAGTGTGGCCAGCATCGAGATCGAACGGCCGCCAGCCGAGTAGCGAAGCATCGGGGCGGAAGTACAGGTAAATGCCGTCGCTGCCGCCGCCGATCGGCATGTCGTGGAAAACGAAGTAGGCCATCTGCGCGAAGGCGAGCGTGATCATGATGAAGTACACGCCGCGCGTGCGCAGCGACAGCGCGCCGACGGCCAGCGCATAGGCGGCGGCGGCCGCGATCGCCGCGGGTGCGATGACCCACAGCGATGCCGCCTCGCGTTGCGGAGTGAGCAGCGCTGCCACGTAGGCGGCAATGCCGAAGAACGCTGCGTGACCGAAGCAGACCAGCCCGGTCTGGCCGACCAGCAATTCGAGACTGAGCGCGAAGATCGCCAGGATCATGATCTTCATCGCCAGGTCGACATAGAACTTGCCGCCGAACCACGGAAATACCGCAAGCGCCAGCAGCACGATCGCCACCGGAATGGCGCGCGTCAGCGTTGCTGCATCGAGCAGCGCCGGCGCAACGCGCGACATTGCGGGCGTGTTGGTGATCGACTGGCTCATGCAGGTGCGCCGGTGGACTCGGTTCAGCCGACCTTGAACAGCCCTTCGGGCTTCCACAGCAGGACGGCGGCCATCAGCAGGTAGACGAGCAGTCCGGCGGCGGTGGGGAACAGCACCTTGCCGAAGGTGTCGACCACACCGACCAGCAGCGCGGCCACCAGCGCGCCGCGGATCGAACCGATGCCGCCGATTACGACCACCACGAAGCAGATGATCAGCACCTGATTGCCCATGCCCGGATACACCGAACTGACCGGCGCGGCGATCATGCCGGCCAGCGCCGCCAGCGCCACGCCAACGGCGAACACGACGCGATAGAGCAGGCGAATGTCGATCCCCATCGACCGCACCATCTCGCGGTTGCTGGCGCCTGCGCGCACGCGCATGCCGATACGCGTGCGGGTGATGACGAACCACATCGCCAGCGCCAGCGCGATGCAGACGGCGGAGATGAACAGGCGGTAGATCGGGTAACTGAGCACGTCGGACAACGGAATGCTGCCGGTGAGCCATGAGGGCACCGGCACGCCGTGCACGTCATCGCCGACCAGGATGCTGCGCAGTTCCTCGAACACCAGGATCAGCCCGTAGGTCATCAGCACCTGTTGCAGGTGCTCGCGCTCGTACAGGTAGCTGAAGAAGAGCCACTCGAGCAGGTAGCCGAGCAGCACGGACAGTGCGATGCCGAAAGCCAGCGTGGTGAAGAAGCCGCCACCGAGCCAGGTTTGCGTGAACGGCGCCAGCGCATAGGCCATGTAGGCGCCGATCATGTAGAAACTGCCGTGGGCGAGATTGATGACGCCCATGATGCCGAAGATCAGCGTCAAGCCACTGGCGACGAGAAAAAGCAGCAGTCCATATTGGACTGCGTTCAGGCACTGGATCAGGAAGGTCGCGAAATCCATTGGCGCGGCGGCGCCGGCTTTCACCAGCGCGCCTCACTGTACCCGGTGCGACCGGGTGGGCCGAAGGCAGATCAACAGCGCGCCAATGGGCGCGGCATTGAGGCTACATCTTGCAGCCGCGCGCCGGGTCGGCCAGCGCCTTGGCCGCCATGCCGGCGACCTTGTTCTGCTTGCCTTCGACCTTGCGCAGGTAGATGTCCTGCACCGGGTTGTGCGCCTTCGACAGCTTGAAAGGTCCGCGCGGACTGTCGATCGTTGCCTTCTGCACCGCCGTGGCGAATTCGGCCCGCTTGCCGAGGTCGCCCTTGACCGCCTTCAGCCCTATGTCGAGCATCTGCGCCGCGTCGTAGCCCTGCACGGCGTACACATCGGGCTGAAGCTTGTAGGCCTTGACGTAGTTCAGGCGGAAGGCGTTATCGCGCGGCGTGTTCAGGCTGTCGGCGTAGTGCAGTGCCGTGTAGATGCCCGCCGCGGACTCGCCTTGCGCCTCGAGCGTGCCGTCGGTGAGGAAGCCCGGCCCGTACAGCGGAATGCTCTTGTTCAGTCCCGCGGCCGCGTAGTCCTTGACGAACTTGACCGCACCGCCGCCGGCGAAGAAGGCGAACACCGCATCCGGCTTGGTGGCGGCAATGTCGGTCAGCAGGGCCTGGAACTCGACGTTCGGAAAGGGTACGGTCAGCTGCTTGAGCACCTGGCCGCCGCCTTTTTCAAACCCCTCCTTGAACGCCGCCGCCATCTCGTCGCCGGCGGCGTACTTCCAGGTGATCGACACGCCGCGCTTGTGTCCGCGTTTGGCCATCACTTCGCCCATCGCGTAGGACGATTGCCAGTTGGAGAACGAACTGCGGAAGATGTTCGGCGCGCAGAAGGGGCCGGTGATCGCATCCGCCCCGGCGTTGGGCACGATCAGCAGCGCTTTGGAATCACGCGCCACCTTGGCCATCGCCATGGCCACGCCCGAGTGCACGGTGCCGACGACGACGTCGACGTTGTCGCGCTTGATCAGCTTGTTGATGTTGTCGGTGGCCTTGGACGGATCCGACTCGTCGTCGACGTTGACGTACTCGACCACGCGGCCGCCGAGCTTGCCGCCCTGTTCGGAAACGTAGAGCTTGAAGCCGTTCTCGATAGCCGTGCCGAGCGCGGCAAAGGTGCCGGTGGCCGGCAGCATCAGACCGACCTTGAGCTTGGCTTGTGCCATGGCCAGCGGCGAGGCGGCCAGCAGGGCGAATGCTGCGGTGGCGACGAGCGTGGGGCGAATGAATTTCATCGTTTGTCTCCGGAGTGGTGTTGAGAAATGAAGGCGGTGACGGCGGCGG